>JBDTLP010000012.1:0-69041 GCA_039934735.1 Ferruginibacter sp.
CAATAATAAAAAATGATTTTTATAGAAACAAGATGTAGTTAGACGGAGGGATACGTTATAGAAGTCCAACGGTTAGCAATACCTGAACTTGCTTTTAATTTTTCAATAGATGCACCAATTTATGCAATAGATGCTACGGTGATAGATCTTTGTCTTAGTGTGTTTTGGTGGGGCAAATTTCGAAAAAATAAAGCTGCTGTAAAGTTGCATACAATACTTGATGTCAAAACTAACATACCTACATTTATCTATATCACAAGTGGTGATGTTCATGAAGTAAATTCTTTAGATCATTTGCCGGTAGAAGCGGGCAGCTATTACATTATGGACAAGGCTTACATAGATTTCCAAAGATTATATCGTATGCATAAAGCCGGGGCTTTTTTTGTAACAAGGGCAAAAGAAAATTTTACTTTTGTTCGTATATCTTCCCGTCAGGTTGATAAAAGTGCAGGGTTAAAATGTGATCAAACTGTAAGACTAAAAAACTATAAGGTATCGCTGGCTTATCCTGAAGTTATCAGGCGTATAAAATATTATGATAAAGAAACTGAAAAGACGTTTGTATTTATCACAAACAACTTTGAAATAAATGCAATTGATGTTGCTCATTTATATAAATATCGATGGACTATTGAACTCTTTTTTAAATGGATAAAACAACATCTAAAAGTAAAAACTTTTTGGGGCTATAGTTTTAATGCAGTAAAAACACAAATCTATATTGCAATGATCACTTACTTATTAGTTGCACTAGTAAAGCATCAACTAAAACTAAAACAAACACAGTATGAAATCTTGCAAATTTTAAGCATTTCATTGTTATGTAAAACACCCTTATTAGAATTATTTTCAAACTCGTATCCGCAATATGTCAAAGAACATCAAGATAGTCAACTGACTATCTTCGATTTATAACAAGACGCTAGTGATATAAGATGTATGATTTCTTTATGATTGGGGTTTCCTTTGCAACTTTAGCGAAGTCCCACAAAAACTTAAACTAGTAATTTCCCGCCGGACTTTGAAAAAGTTGTTTACTATGTTTATTATTATTCAACAGCCCTTTTTGATTTTACATATAAACGAAAGGGAGATGGAACAATTCTTTTTATACCACGTTCAGAAATTTTTCTAAAAGGAGTTTTTTTTGCAGTTTTCTTATAAACAAAAATCCTGATGCCAAGGAAACCCATTACAAGGATAAAAACTGGGATTAAACAAATTGCTATAATTAAATACATACTACCCCGGTTTTCAATTATCAAGCCCCGATCAATTATAAGCTAAGCTTTAACGTTGGTTGCGACAATTATGAATCTATTAGGGAGTTGATTATTCCATAAGAAGGAGGGAAGGCTATTGATAAAAGATAAGTTCCCCATTGTGGGAATCCCGAAAAACTTTCTAAACATTGTTATACTTTTTTGCAGCACTTTAGCAAAGTCCTGCAAGAACTTACCGTTTGAAAATTCTTCCCGGACTTTGCCAAAGTTGTACAGTCATTACACTCTTTTAGCAAAAACAAATGTCTTTATCCCAACTATTCCCACTAAAAGTATTGCTGATGCAAGTATTACAAGACTGGCATTTAAAATTGAATGTGTCATAGGATTGATTGGTATTGCTGATAACTCTTTATTTGTTTTTTTAGTATGTAGCATGCAAAATATTTTTTCTAAATTCCATAAAAAGAAGAGGGCCCCTTAAAAAAGGAGCCCATCTTCATTGCTTATAGTGTACGGAAAAACTCGTTGTTAATGACTTTTCTTATCCTTGCGTTGAATAATGAAAAGCCTGATACCGATGATTGCTATAACCAGGATAGCTACTGCTAAAATATATAAGGTTACATTTAAAAACATCTGCACAAGCTTAAACGGAACATAAAGAAATCTTATTGTAAAATGTGAATAACTTAAAATAATTGAAAATGGACAATTGACAATTAAATACCGTGATATTATAAAAAATTACAAACCTTATAGATTTTCTTCATTGTCAATTATCCATTATCAATTGTCAATTGAAAAAGAACGCCCCGGTTAAGGGGCGGTCTTTATATTGTCAGTATCAAAGGTGAGCACTCGTTTTACAAAGAATCATTGGAACGAGCCCTGTATTTCAATCATTGTGCCAGCATCAGGTTTTCAATTGACAATTAACAATTGATAATTGACAATAAATTACCCCAATATTATAAAGAAATACAAACCTCATAGATTTACTTCATTGTCAATTATCAATTATCAATTGTCAATTGTGCATTGTGTATTGTCAATTGAAAAAAGAACGCTCCCGGCCAGGAGCGTTCTTTTTTTAGGTTAACAACATACTTAGAAATTAGCGGCCAGGGAACTTTTTTAATCATTAAACTAACCCCGGCTGTTGTCTGAACTATCTACGGATATTTTTAGGGTAATGGTTTTGTTGGTTTGGAGAAAAATTACGGGCTTCAAATAAAAAAAGAGACCAACGTAGAAACGTCGGTCGGTTTGCATTTATGAAAGATATTATTGAGTTCTATTTATTTGTAAGAAATGGTATAACGGTAAAAATTTTCAATTAGTATAGAAGCTTAGGTTTTTGAAGATCTTTTTTTTTATGAGGGATAAAGGATAGGTGATCATAATATAAAGAAAGCCCCGCAAGGGGGCGTATCTTTTTAATTCCCTGCTTTCATAGATTAAAAATCTAAAAGCGTACTATAATAAACGAAAGTTTGTGGTATTTGGTTGCAATGGGAATGATGTAATTTTCAAATTGTGAATTAAAGCTGTCATTAGATTAAATGGTTACAAACAATACAACACTAAAGTTGGGCAAGCCATCAATTTTTACTGAAAAACTTTCATCCAAAAAATCAATTCCGCTGAGATCGATTTGTAATTCATTCACATTTAAAGGCTTCCAGATAAATATCTCTTTTTGAAGTATAAACTCCGTTCTATATTTATAAAATTCTATTTTCTTTATGGTGCTGATGTTATTTTTTATAATCTTGATTTCCATAACCAGGTCCGTTGGGTTAGATACATTGTAGATCTCCACAAGTTCAACATTAAAATCCTTTATTGCAGCGAATATGTTATTTTTTGAATAGAAATCACTATCTATGATAAACATATTCGTTTTATTGTCGAATTCGATTTTTACAAGTTTTAATTCTTTCTCCATTTTTTTAGTTTCCTGCAATCTAAATATTAAAATTTGCAACTGCCAGTATGTAATTGCTGATATAAAAAAGAAAGCCCCAAAAAAAGGGGCATCTTTCAACATTTGGTTAGCAGATAAGTTATGCAATTAATCAAAACCGCCAACTACATTAACATACGATAAAGCTTTGCTTTAAGTCCTGATTAAGTTCAACTATTAAGGGTGAACGTAATTATGTAAATCCTTACGTATGATTCCACGTACGCAATCTACCTACCGTAATTAAACATGGGGGGAAATAATACAAAGCACTTTTTCAGCCTCATTAAAATAAAATTACCTTATCGGCTAGACGCAGTTTCAAACAAGCCGGCTGTTGCGATTTTTTTATTCCCACAAGGAAAACTAAATATAAAAAAACGCAATAAGCGGCTTGCCAATACGCCTTAGTGCAAATAAAAGAAGAACATAGCCGTTACCTTTAAGGCTATATTATGTTATGTAGGTTTGCGTGTGTGGGATTTCTTGTAAGTTTTTTAGAGAACAAAAAGATAGATCTTGGCTGAGTAAAAAGGGTGATTTGTATTAATATTTTGTACTTCCGGGACTACCTTAGTTCTGCAAAAATGAAGTATAATATGAAAGGTAAGGGAAGGAAATGAGGAATCAGACTCATAGGGTTATCAACATTGTTAATAAATTTAGTCTCAATTTTTTAGCACATCCTAAAACTATTGAACGTATTTTTATAAAAACCTTCGCAAAAATTATATGAATACCTACAAAGTAGTGTCGCTTTTCAGCGGATGTGGCGGGCTTGACCTTGGTTTTAAAGGAGGGTTTGAATTTTTGGGTAAAAAGTACACTAAAAGGAAATTCGAAATAATTTGGGCGAACGATTTAGATGCAAGCGCCTGTAAAACATTCTCAATAAACTTTAATGCCCCGATAGCCTGTGGAGATATTTCTGAAATATTAAAAGGTAATACGACTCATAAAATACCAAAGTCTGCGGACGTGGTGCTTGGAGGATTTCCGTGTCAGGACTTTAGTGTCGCAGGTAAAAGACAAGGTTTCGAAGGAAACCGTGGGCGTTTATACCAAAGCATGGTTGAAACCGTAAACCGGGTTCGACCGGCAGTTTTCGTGGCAGAAAATGTTAAGGGGCTTTTGAGTATGAATAATGGAAAAGCCATAGAAACTATTATCGCAGATTTTGCTAAACTAGGCTATAGTGTAGTTTATAAATTGCATTTCGCAGCTGACTTTGGCGTGCCTCAAAGTCGGGAAAGAGTTATCATTGTTGGAACTGATAAAAAAAGAAACCTTCCCGATTTCAAGTTCCCTAAACCGACTCATAAAAAAAGCCAATGGCTTACTTTAAATAAAGCTATTGGTGATTTAGAAAATAAAATTGAAGGCGAAGTCTCAAACCATTTTTGGTCAAAAGCGAAACTTTTTCCGGGAACACAAGGTAATATTCCAGTGATAAAAGATAGCATTGGCCCGACTATGAGGGCTGAACATCATGGGAATATTGAGTTCCATTGGAACGAAAAAAGAAGACTTTCGGCAAGAGAAGCCGCCAGGATTCAAACGTTTCCTGATAACTTCAATTTTTATCCATCCACATCCAGCGCTTACAAGCAAATTGGAAACGCTGTTCCGCCCGTCTTAGGCTGGAATATTGCAAAAGCTGTTGAAATATTTCTCAAAGAGAATTTGAAACAATGATTTATGTAAACAGGGAAGATATTTCTGAAGGCTCTTTTGTATCTCTTTTAGAAGATACGAAATCAAAACTTATTACTGGTATAGGTAGAAATATTCCTAATGGAATTAATGGTAATCAGTTTGAAGATCTGGTTTTTAATCAGATGGTTTTATCATCTGCAAATACAGCTTTTGATGGGCATGTAGAAAAAACAGGAATATATAGTTTTCCTGATATTGTAGTACAAAGATTGTACGGTGCTGAAGTTAAAATGACTACAGCGGATAAATGGACGTCAACAGGGAATAGTGTTTTGGAATCGACAAGAGTTACCGATGTTAGTACTATTTATATGTTTTTCGGAAAGTTTGGCAACAACTTCGATATAAAATACAGGAAATACCAAGATTGTTTAAATGATATTGGTGTTACACATTCCCCCAGATATAAGATTGATATGAACTTAGCAGAAGGGCAATCTATTTTTTCAAAGATGGGAATTGAATACAACGATTTCAGGCAAGATGAAAACTCTATCCGCTTAGTGAAACGATATTATCGAAATCTTTTACAAGAGGGGCAGGAACTTTGGTGGATTGATGGGGGAAATGAAGAAAGGGCGGTTAGCCCTATAATACAAACATACTCTAATTTGGAAAGAAATACCAGAGAGCGTTTTATAAATGAATGCTTTGTACTTTTTCCAGAGATAGTAGGGAGTAGCCAGGTAAAATTTGAAAGAGCCGCCGCTTATTTGGTTACGAATTACAACGCTGTTTCATCAAGTCTTCGTGACAGCTTTACGGCTGGTGGGCGTGTTGCATTCAATTATAATGGAAATGGTAATGAAGTTACAATTTCAAGAGTTTCATATAAAATATTTGAAAGAGCCAAAGAAATAAGGGATCTTCTTTACGAACTTCCTAAAAATATGCTCTCATCTTATTGGCGGCAGTATGCCAATGGTGATCCTGTAGAAATGTGGCTGGGTCTTATAACAGAACATTATGCAGATGAAGTTAATATAAAGGATATCTTTTTATCTGGTCTTGAAGTTTAAAATATCATAACATAATCTCTGCTGTCAATCTACTCCGTAATCTATACCCGTAAGAAAGCGTAGGGAAAAATAATACAAAGCACTTGTGCGCCAATTTAACATAATATTAATTATAGGATAAGTGCCTATATTTGAATAGTCATTTATGATTTATAAAAAACTATACCACCTCATATTTAAACTTAAAGTTTCAATCACTATAGATATGCGGTACTTTTGCCGCATGGAAAAAATGAATGACATGGAATTAGAAATGCTTCAAAAATTGGGAATCAAAGAACTAAACCCAATGCAATTAGAAACCCTCGAAGCAACCAAACAAAATAAAGAACTCATTTTATTATCAGCCACAGGCTCCGGGAAAACGCTGGCGTTTTTGGTGCCGCTTTTAAAATCGTTGGATCCGGAAATTAAATTGGTCCAGGCGCTGATCATGGTTCCTTCACGTGAACTGGCGCTGCAGATCGATAGCGTTTTAAAACAAATGCAAACTGGTTTTAAGATCACGGCCTGTTATGGCGGCCATAAACGTGAAATTGAGGAAAATAATTTGAAACAGCCGCCTGCTATCATCATCGCAACTGCCGGTCGCATGGCCGATCATATTCGCAGGAATACGATTGATCTTTCTAAAATCGAATTCCTGGTGCTTGACGAATTTGATAAGATCCTCGAACTTGGCTTTTTGGAAGAAATGGAATTCATTTTGAAATCCCTGCCTGCTGTAAAAATGCGCATGCTTACTTCTGCCACCAATGCGGTAGAAATTCCTGCGTACACAAAAATGCAGGATGCGCATACACTTAATTTTTTAAGCGATGCAAAAGAAAATCCTGAAGCACTAAGCATCAAGGCGGTCCGCTCACCCGAAAATGATAAATTAGAAACGCTTTTTAACCTGGTTTGTTATTTAAATGATACATCTACTATCGTATTCTGCAATCACCGCGATGCTGTTGAACGCACAAGTCATTTTTTATCTGACAAAGGAATTGTAAATGTATTTTATCATGGTGGCATGGAACAACAGGATCGTGAAGTGGCGCTTTGCAAATTTAAAAACAGCAGCTCCAATATTCTTGTTACTACCGACCTGGCAAGCCGTGGACTCGATATCGCCAATATCCGCAGCATCGTTCACTATCACCTGCCATTAACCGAAGACAGCTTTACACACCGCAATGGCCGCACTGCCCGTATGGACGCTACCGGAAATGTGTACGTGCTATTTTCTCCTGAGGAAAAATTACCGGATTATATACAGGATGTATCTACATTATTTGAACTTCCTGAAAATGTTTCATTGCCTGATAAACCAAAATGGAGCACTCTATTCATTGCTGCCGGAAAAAAAGACAAGATCAACAAGATCGATATCGTTGGCTTCCTTTCCAACAAGGCGCATCTAAAAAAAGATGAGATCGGCCTGATCGAAGTAAAAGATTTCTCCGCATTCGTCGCCGTTAGAAAATCAAAAATTGGAAAAGTGATTGAGGATATTAAGGATGAGAAGATTAAGAATAAGAAAGTGAAGATTGCGATTGCTAAATAAAAACAATTTGGAAATGTGATGATTTGGAAATTTGGAAATGATTCTTACGAAGGAACTAACATTTGAATATAGTTGCTTTTCTTAATCATCAAATTTTCAAATTAAGCTTGAGTTCTTTGATTTCCAAATTATCACATTTCCAAATTTCCAAATTAAAATGGTCGCATTCCCCCCGGAGGTCCACCAGGCCCCATCATCTTTATTTGAGATTGCTGATCGCCGGCGAATTTATTTAAGCGCAAAACAAAACTTAACATAAAATAACGGGAAAGCCTGTTTGCTCTCGTATCGGTAATGCTCGTACCTGTAACAGTCCTGCTGATTCCTTTACTTTGATCTAAAAGATCGAAAGCCTGGAGTTTTATAGAAAGATTTTTCTTTTTAAGAAATTGCTTTTCAAGTGTACCGTTTATGATCAATGGATTTGCATTCACATTATCAGAATAACCATTGTTAAAGGTCTTGGTAATGTCATAACTTAAAATAAAATCTTTCGGAAGAAATATTCTTGTTGTATTGGAAAGGTCCCAGGTATTGGTAGTTGTATTGGAAAGTCCTGGTAATTTTAGTGTGTTCTTCGTAGTGTTCAAACTATAATTCACAGCTGCATTTGTTTCAAGCCATTTTTTAATTTTAAAATCTTCAGCAAGTCTTTGGCCAAATACCCAATTTCTTGCAGTGTTCTTATTATTTTCTACATAAGAAATATTGTTGTTGTAAATAATATTTCCTCCCCAATTTAAAACATACTTCCTGTTTTGCCTTGGCCTCGACATATTGTAAAATGCGACAACTGTATAAAATCCATTTGCATTTAAATACCTTGTTTCCTGTGTACCAAAACCAAGCTGGCGTGTATTGGTTACAATCTTATCGTTGGTAAAAGAAACAGAAATATTTCCGAAGAAAACATTACCGCTAATAAAATCGAAATTATTATAGCGGGTACTGAATGTATTGGTGAATTCTGGTTTCAGATCAGGATTTCCCCTTGTAATGTATTGTGAATTTGAATTGTCAACCGCAGGATTCAACTGGCTATAACTGGGCTGGTTAGACGAACCATTATAATTCAAATTGAATGACCTGCTTCTTGAAAAATTATAGGCGAAGCGAATCACAGGATAAAAATTTACAAGATGCTGCGTATAATTATTTTTTGAATCGACCAGGTTATTGCTTTTTATTGTACCCTGTTGCACTGCCAGCCCCACGGTGTAATTATACTTCTTCATATTCGTTCTGAAGTTTACTCCAACCTTGTTGGTTGTATAAACGTTGTTGTAAATACTGCTAAGGCTATCCACATATTTTTTATCAGATACTGAATCTACAGCGTATGTTTTCCGGTCATTGCCTGTGTATTGATAATTATACGCATAATTAAATTCAAGGCTGCGTTTTTTACTAAGTGGTTCAATATATGAAACACGGCCACCATAATTACTGTTGTTATTATCCTGTGGTATGTATTGATGATTAAGAATATCATTACCACTGCCGGGAGGCCCCGTTTGCGGACCATAATAATTATTCAGGTTCGTTACATCATCTGAACCATCTGTTGAAGATGCGCCTCCATTTAAATTAATTGACATCGTTCTTCCCTTTTTATGAAAACGATGATTGAATAAAAGACTTCCATTGAAGTTTGGAACTTTTGATAATGCAAATTCGTCAATCGTTCCATCATTTACCTTATGATCATCTCCGCCAAAGATCATATGCCCTTCTTCATAATGGCTATCCGTTTTTCGATATGTGATGCTGGGATTGAATTTTATATAATTAAACGAATCCATTGTGTATTCAACATTGAAAGAAAAACGATGGTTATCCGTTACCGTATTGTCTGTTGAATTCTGGTCATTTGTATTGGGAAAATCAGTAGAAAAATTTTGTTTTGAAACAGCTTTTATTGTTGTGATCGATTTTTGTGAATAGCTATAACTTCCATAAACCGATAATTTTGGCCCCCATTGATCCCTGTAATTCAAACCAATTGATTTCGTGGTTCCTGTTCCATCGCTCACACCAAAATTACCAAGTGTAGCTCCAACTCCTCCACCGCCCTGGCCTATGCCCATGCTCTTTGCCATACCCATCATCATATTTCCCATACTGCCACCGATAGAACCGAAATTGAATGGGCTTGCATTGGTATTATTCAAATTACCGAGCAAAGATATCTGCTGATCATTGTTGAATTTGTTTACAGAAACAGATGCCAAATAACGTTGCTCCGTACCCGCTCCTCCGGTGATGTTTCCAAAATATCCTTTGTTCTTATCTTTCTTTAATTGAATGTTCATCGTCTTGGTAGGATCACCATCCTTTACACCGGTAAAAGCAGCCTGGTCACCATAATCATCAATGATCTGTATCTTATCAACCATATCAGCATTCAGTTCCCTTGTCGCTGTTTTTACATCGCCTCCAAAAAATTCTTTGCCATTAACTTTTACTTTGGTCACTTCCTTGCCCTGCGCAGTTACGGTCCCGTTCTTATCAACCTGTACGCCCGGAAGATTTTTCAACATCTGCTCCACGTTATCATTTTTACGATACATGGTGCTATCTACTGTGTACGAAACAGTGTCTTCTTTTATTTGTATTTTGGAAGATTGTAAAGTTACATTTTCAAGTGTGCTGTTACCAGGCGCCATTATAATATTATCGATCGTTTGCACACCCGATTCATTTGTAAAATCATAGCTGTTTGTAAAAGTATTATAGCCGATATAGGTTACAATCAAGCCGGTATTTTTTGCTCTTGCGTTTGAAAAACTAAATTCACCATTGTCGCCTGATGATGTTTTTAATGAATCTTTTGTGCCCTTATAATAGAGCAATACAGATGCTTTTGCCAATGGCTTACCATCGATGGTTCTTACTACGCCTTTTACAACAATTGATTGTTGGGAAAAGCTTTGAGTGGTTAGCAAAATTGAAAAAAAGAAAAAAAGATATTTCATCCAGGCAGTTTATTATGGCAGGGAAGGATATCCCAGCCTGCAATATCAGTTATTTGTACGATTTTTTTCCTATGATGGTCATGAATGGCGCTAAAAATTAGACTACGCGGTTGAAAGACCCGATGAAATCAAAAATATTCTCGTTGAACGAGTCCCCTTCTTCAAATAAAAACCGGTGCTTTACAGGCAATACATAAATGGGATATTCAGACAATTCACTACTAAATTTTTCAAGCCGCACTGCATCCTTTTCTGTTGTCAGAATCATTTTATTGGATGATTGCATCTTTTCAAAATGTCGTTTTATATCCTTCAGATCATCGCTTGTAAAAATATGATGGTCCGCATAACGGATCATATCATAAGAATTAAAATGCAGGTTCAGAAATTCCATCAATGGTTTTGGATTTGCTATTCCGCAAAGCAATAAGATATCGGCCGAAGCAACAATATTGCCGGTCTCTTTAGTAAACAAATGATAAGGCTGAGAATAAACGATCTCTGTAAAGAAAACTTTCTGATGAGCAAGTGGATCGATCTCTTTTACCAGAGCTTGTTTTTCTTCAGCAGTTAATGCTGTTTTACATTTTGTAACAATAATAATATCGGCCCTTCGCCTGCTTCTTTTAATATCACGCAGGTCTCCTGCAGGCAACATTAGATCACGGGTATATAAATTTTTATAATCAGTTAGTAACAAATTCAACCCTGGCCTTACGGTCCTGTGTTGAAATGCATCATCAAGAATAATAACTTCGGTATCGGGCCTTTGATGAAGTATTTGCGGTATAGCTACTAAGCGCTCCTCTCCCACTGCTACCGTTATGTCTGGAAATTTTTGATGAAACTGCATGGGTTCATCACCGATATCTATTGCTGTTGTTTGTTCATTTGCAATAGCGAATCCTTTTGTCTTTCTTTTATATCCGCGGCTAAGCGTAGCAGTTTTGTACTTCGATTGCAATACTTCTACCAGATATTCTGTCATTGGGGTTTTGCCTGTACCTCCTGTTGCAATATTACCTACGCAAATAATGGGAAAATTAAACGATGATGATTTCAGAATGTTTTTATCAAACAACCAATTGCGAAGCCATACGAAAGCTCCGTAGATAAGGGCAAAAGGGAAGAGCAGGTATCTGAAGCTTTTTAGCAAGGCGTTGGTTTTATTTAATTTGAAGTTCTTATGAGCTGCAAGCTATAAGCTATAAGTTTTTATTCAGACTTGAGTTTTATAGCTAAACATAAACTTCGCTATAAGTAAAGCCATTAAATTGTTTTATAAGGTACCAATTAATAAGCAGACTTACAGCTTACAGCTGATAGCTTAAAGCCGTTCTTGTGTTTTATAGCTAAATACAAACTATTCTATAATTAAAGCCATAAGGTTATTTTATAAGTTACAAATTTAATAAACAGACTTACAGCTTATAGCTAATAGCTTACAGCTTTTCTTCTATAAAGATAGAAAATATGGTCGTCCCATAATTTCTTTCTGTTTTATAATGAGCTGTTTTTTTATAATCATTGCGTGGTGTATGTTCCAATACGAACCAGCCGCCGGGTTTTAATAATTTTTTTTCAAAAATAATTTTCGGCAAATCATCAATCGTTGTCAAGGCATAAGGCGGCCCTGCAAAAATAAAATCAAATTGTTCCGAACAACTTTCCATGTATCTAAACACATCTGATTTTAGAATTTTAAAATGATCAAAGTCTAATGAAGCAGATGTTTTTTTAATAAACTCATACATCTTGCTATCCTTTTCTACAATGGTAAGATCCGTGACTCCCCTGCTGGCAAGTTCATAACTGATGCAACCTGTACCACCAAAAAGATCAAGTGTTTTTAAAGATTCGATATCAAGGTTATTTTGGAGGATATTAAACAAGCCTTCTTTTGCAATATCAGTTGTTGGCCTTGTATGTGGCATATTTGCAGGTGGCGAAATGCGCCTACCACCATGAATGCCGCTTATGATACGCATAATGCCAATGCAGTTAAATGACTGAAAAAATGGGCAGGTAATTTTTTTAGTTCTTCCTGTGCATAGATATTATCTGCAACATTTTCAAAACTTATATCTAAAAAATAATTACATAGTCCCATATACAATTTAGAATGCTCATCAACCATGCCGCTTAAACGCAGTTTTGTTTCAGTCGGTTTTACTCCAAATTGCTCACACACATTTAATAAATAATACGCAACATCTTCCGGGCTTATATAACCGAATTGCTGTACGATCTGTAATTTTCCATCTTTGTATAAAATGGCCTTTAAAACATTATGGTAGATGACACAATATAAGAGGTTTTTTTCCTGGCTCAATTGTTCCAGTTGAAGGCTGGTAGCATGAAAGATATCTGCTTTGGGAAATCGTTGTGCAAAAACAACTTCAATTTGCTTTGGTATCCTGTAATGATTATAGATACTCGCTGAAGTCACCAGGTCTTTATTCAAAATAACATTGTCATCTTCACCATATATCAAAGACAAAGCTTCTTCATTGATGGCAGCATGATTGTATTTTTCAGGAATCAATATCGATTCTTTAAAATCATAGCATATCGTTACAGATGACAATCCTGTTAGATAAATTTCCTGCGAATTGAAAATATTCCGAATATCCATTGCAGTATATCCATCAACAATATTATATACTGCAACTCCCTTCACTAAAAAAGGCGCTTTTGTAAACCATATAAAAGAAATACCATGATCACCCGCTTCTATCAGCAAACTAAGTGAACTATTTCCTGTTCCTTCTGACGGAATATTAAATGCTGCTTTCAAATAAATTATTTAGAGCAGCAAAATAAGATAATTTTGCTGACTTATGGACAGTACAGCACCTATAAACCATTTAAAAGTTGGGATAAATAATAAGCAGATATTATCTATTGCCCTGCCCATTACGCTTGCAATACTGATTCCTCAACTAAATATGCTTATCAATAGCATTTTCCTGGGAAGACTGAGCGGAGAGGCGCTTGGTAATGCAGGTGTTACAGGTGTTTTTTATTTAATTTTTGCAGTAGCGGGAAATGGACTGAACAATGCCATGCAAACGGTGTTCTCAAAGTATGCAGGTGCAGGTAATCACAGTACTTTTAAAACAATTCTTATACAGGGAATCCGCATAGGATTCCAGTTTTCACTTGTATGTATATTATTTGTGTGGTTTATTGCACCATACATTATGGAGAAGGTAGCTGACCCTGTCGCCTACCCGCAGGAAATGGATTTCTTAAAGATCAGAATATTTGGCCTGCCATTTTTATACCTGTTCCAGATGGGTAACGCATTTTTAGTAGCGTCCCTGAACAGCCGTTATTTAATGGTCGGATTTATTTGTGAAGCATTGATCAATATTTTATTTGACTGGTTATTGATCTTTGGGCATTGGGGTTTTCCGGAAATGGGATTCAATGGTGCGGCAGTTGCATCTATCATTGCAGAATTTACGGGTGTGATCGTAGTGTTTTCAGTATTGGCAATCACCGGGCTAAAAAGAAAATATGAACTGCTGCAGCATTTCAAATTCGATTCAGTAATCAGTAAAGAAATATTTCGGGTATCCGTTCCATTGGTGTTGCAATATTTAATAAGTGTAACAACCTGGCTGGTATTTTTTATATTGATTGAAGCCAGGGGTACCACAGCCAAAGCAATCAGCAACACCATGCGAAATGTATTTGGGCTCGTGGGTGTATTTGTGTGGGCATTTGCCAGTACAAGTAATGTAATGGTGAGCAACCTCATGGGGCAAAAAAGAGAAGATAAAATAATTGATGTCATCCTGAAGATCACTTACCTCAGTTTTGGATTTTGTTTTATCATGGTGAGTTTACTGAATTTATTTCCAGAGGTATTTTTCAGGTTATTTGGTCAAAGCGAATCATTTGTAAAAGAAGGAATTCCTGTGATAAGAATTGTATCACTGGGGCTACTATTTATGAGCATTGCTAATATCTGGCTCAATGGGATAACAGGAACCGGCAAAACAAAAGTGAACCTGCTCATCGAGATCGTAGCCATCACACTTTATCTTATCTATACCTGGTATTTTATGAAACTGCATTATGTATCGCTTGCAGTAGCCTGGAGCAATGAGTTTATTTATTGGATCTCTATTTTTGTGATGGCGGTATTTTATTTGAAAAGTGGGAAATGGAAAACAAAACTAACGTAGACGATTAGCCTTTATAATTTCTTTTAATAACAGCCCCGATTTTCTAAGCCGGGGCTTTTTGTTTTTAGTCATTTGCGCCATTCAGCGCCTTCGTGTCTTTGCGGTTTTATTGCCACGAAGGCACAAAGACACGAAGAAAACATCCAACTGGGCCAACCATTCTCAATAATTTATTTACTTAAATTTTCTTTCGTAAGCAAGGCTCAAATTATTAACTATATTAATGACTATCAATGATTTGACTTAATTTTTTAAAGAGACAGATTCAAATCAAAATCATATTAAATCCATATCATTCCCACATTAACCCACAAAAAAATTGGTTTAATGTATTTTTATTGTATATTTGATATATAGTTGATACATGGTTGATACAGATCACCCCATGTAAGAAGTGCAGAGAACCGTAATTGAAAGGAAGTCTAAAAGGAAAATCATGGCAAGAATTACAGATGAAGGAATAAAAGGAACTATAGGAGATGTTGTATTCTATACCAGGGAAGGGAAAAAGTATGTGCGTTCAAAACCTGGTAAAAGAAAAAAAAAACGGAACGCTCCTGAGAATCCTTTGAATACCATTTTTGGTTTGGTTTCAACTTATGGTTCAGGAATGGTTAAGAGTATGAAAGAAAGTTTTCTCTTTCCGTTGGGCCTTAAATCGTACAATAATGCAAGAGGATGGATGCGCAATCTTTATGCAGAACATAAAGATGAAGTGAATTGGGAATTGTCTGTTAAGAACAGTGGCATGTGCCAGTTGAATGCAGAAGTTGATCTGCGTGATTTTTTAAGAACTGATATAACGGTGAACGATAGTGGCTCTAGAATGATCACGGTTGTTCTCCCTGAAATTAACCCTAAAAGAGATTTTAAAGTTCCTCCCCGTACAATGAAAGTCAACGTAAAGCTGATTGTGGTGACGTCACCGTTTAGGATCGCACCATACCCGTACAGTTTCTGTACTCAACAAATCAGCTTTATTTACAACAATGATCCTGTGCCTGCCAGTTCGTTTGAATTACAGGCGACTGCCGGCACAGGTGATATTGCGATCGTTGCGATGGCACTGGAATATGAAACAAGTGATTCGGGTAACGGATCATACAACAAAGACCAAAAATGGTTGCCCGGAGCAATAATTGCGATGGGTAAATTAAAATAGTTAATTGATTGTATTTACTAACGGCCTTGCTTACCTCTACTGCGTCATTGCTGAAGTAATTACATTATTAAATGTAGCCGGTGTTCTCACCGGCTTTTTCAATTTGAAAATTTGAAAATTTGGCAATGAAAGAACCTATATTTGCAAGCCTCTTCAAATCTTCAAATTCTATTCTGCGGACCAATTATTATTCTTAAAATCCACATCCGGAAATACTTTGTCAACATCGATAGTAACAGACTTCAATTCTTCTGTTACCGGGATTTTTACTTTGAACTCTGTTGTATTGTTCCATATTTCAACAGGCAGGCTGATGGTTCCCTTCACACCCGATTTTGTTTCATAACTTAAGAAAACAGGCAGGGCCATTTGTTCTAAATTGATAAGGGTAACAACTGCACCATTTGAAGGACTGCCATTTTCATATTTAACTTCTTTGATCGCCTGGTCAAGTTTATAATTTTCAATGAACCATGCTTTCCAAAACCAGCTAAGATCTTCACCCGCAACATTATTCATGGTTCTGAAAAAATCCCACGGAGTTGGATGCTTAAAGGCCCATCGTTTAATGTAAGTTTTGAATGCGTAATCAAATCTTTCTTCACCCAAAATATAATTCCGCAATAGCGTAAGTCCCATAGCAGGTTTGAAATATAATGCATTTCCAATATTCCCTTCCTTCATGGCATCAGGTGCATTGAAGATACTTTCACTATTCTTACCAAAAATATATGGAGCCACCTGTTCCATATTTGTCTTTGCATTTTTGTATTCACCATTATTAAAATCATCGTGGGCTAAAGAATTTATGAAAGTATTAAACCCTTCATCCATCCAGCCATATTTTCGTTCGTTACTACCAACGATCATTGGAAACCAGGTATGTCCAAACTCATGATCAGTTACACCAAACATGCTTGCACTGGTTGCCAGCGAACTGCAGAAAACAATTCCCGGGTATTCCATACCACTCACATTACTTGCCACATTGGTTGCTACCGGGTAAGGATACTCGTACCAGCGTTTGCTATAATTTTCAATACTGGCTTTTGTATATTCAGTTGCTCTGCCCCAACCTTTTTCTCCATCACTATCTACAGGGTAAACACTCATTGCTAAAGATTTGCCACCTGATGGAAGATTTATCTTTGCTGCATCCCATATAAAAGCTTTTGATGTGGCCCATGATACATCACGGGCATTGGTCATTTTATAGTGCCATTTTAATGTTGTGCCTTTGGGCCTCGAAGCCATATCTGTAACATCCTGCTTTGTACGTATCATGACTGTCTTGTCACTGCTTTTTGCATCATTTAATCTTTTAATTTCTGTTAGCGTTAAAACTTCTGAAGGATTCTGCAGTTCTCCACTGGCAACAACAATATTTGAAGCGGGTGCTGTAATGTAAAAATCAAAATCACCATACTCAAGATAAAACTCACTTGGACCAAGATAAGGATCTGTATTCCAACCTTCAATATCATCAAATACACACATGCGGGGATACCATTGCGCAACGGCGAAAATATTCCCATTCCTGGTTTTTAAAATTCCGTATCGGTCAGCTCCATACTGGGTGAGCGTAAAAGAATAATCGATCTTTACTTTAATAATACCCCCTCCTGGTTTAACATCTTGTGGTAACCTGATCTGCATACGGGTATCACTAATGATATAATCAGCGTTGCTGTTATCTGAAAGCAACTTTACCGAACTTATTTTATATCCGCCACTGAAATTACTTTTGGCATCCCCATAACGGCTACGGCTACCTACAGGCATACGAGCCTGGCCACGACTGGATTTATCAAATAAATTCTGATCAAGTTGTAGCCATAAGAATGATAATGCATGTGGGCTATTGTTTTTATAAGTAATCGTAACGGTCCCGGTTACCTGGTTGGCAATGGTATCTATCGTTACATTAATCTCGTAATCTGCCTTATTCTGCCAATAACCAACATTTGGCTCGCCGGTAGCAGCCCGCGATATATTCACATTGCCCGGATAAGACATAGGCGCAAATAATGCATGGGGATCATACTTTGAAACCGGTGCTGGTTCTGCAGACTGTGCCAGGGAGGCATACCCAATCAATAAGGCTAAACTTAAAAGGGATAAACGCATAAGATGATTATTTTTTTCAAGATAGGTAAAATGTACGATCTAAGATGTATGATTTAAGATATAACACTATGACGCTGAGATGCTTCCTGCTTACATATCATACATCTTAAATCTTAGATCTTACATCAACCCCATTCTTTCAGTAATTTCTGCGCATCCTTTTTAATTCGTGGATCATCTTCTGTCTGAATAGGAAGTGTAAGTACAATTTTCAAAAGAGAAATTGCTTTTGTTGTATTATTATCCTTATAATAAGATCTTGCAAGCTCAAGATAATTAAGCGCAAAATTTGGATTAAGTGTTCGTGCTTTTTCGTATGCGGCTATTGAGCTTTTTAGTGATCCCTGTGGTACCCCTCCTAAAAAAACTTTTGCGATCCCACGTTCAAAAGCGGAAAGATTAGATATCTCATAATTCCATTTACCCAAAACATGCCATGCCTTAAAATTATTGGGATTTGCTTTAACAGCTGCGTCGGCATATTGTTTTATCTCTCTTGCAATCGCAAGTTTTTCTTTGCCGCTTTTTTTCAGCATGGTGCGTCCAACTGCAATGGCAATGGCAACATTTGCTTCATCGCTATTGGGATATAATTTTATTGCGGTCCTGGAATATATGATCGCTGCCTGATTATAATTATCTTTTAATTGCTCAGTCGGTTCACGGCCTGCAATACGGCTACATAATTCGCTGCATTTTGCAAGTGCATATAAATTTAACGGCTGTAATTTTAATGCTTCTTTAAATTCATGCAGTGCCCCTTTTTCATTCGGTATGGCTTCCAGCCGATCTGCTTCTTTTAGGATTGTATTAAAATCCTGTGCATGAATATTTGTAAAAGGAAAAATAAGAAGGAAGGATAAACATAGGTATCGTAGAAATTTCATTGTCAAAACTCTTTATGAAAAGTTACACCAACCTGCCCGATAAAATTATTGAGTGGTGGATGTATTTTGTTAATAGTGATGTTAATATTTTTAATGCGTTTATCGAATAAATAAATTTCTTCTGATATATTCTCTGCCAGCATTTCCAACAACGCAACCGGATGCGTCATATGTCTTTCAATTACATTATAAACATCCGCATAATTTATGGTTTGATGTATTGAAGTAATTTTCCCGGATGGCTCAAATGAAATGGCGACAGAAACTTCAAAAGTAGTTCCTGTAATTGCTTCTTCATCATGCAATCCATGATGGGCGAAAAATTCGAGTTTATTTAAGTGGATGGTTATCAAAACAGATTTGATGATTTGGTAATTTGATGATTTGGTGATGCCGCTATTTAATGATTTATCCCTTAGTCGGTGTCCCCACTGATGATTCGCTTTGTGGTTGGTGGGGACACCAACCACGGGAGAGAGATGAAAACTTCCTGCGATTCGAAAACACTTCATTTTCAAATCTTCAAATTTCCAAATCTGCTCGCTTTGTGGTTGGTGGGGACACCAACTACAGGAGAGGGTTGCTTTCTTCAATTATCAAATTTTCAAATCATCAAATTTTCAAATTGAATTAATGCAGTCCCTGCTCACTAAGATACCGTTCCGCATCCAGCGCTGCCATACAGCCACTTCCAGCTGCGGTTACTGCCTGCCGATAGATCTTATCCTGCACGTCCCCGGATGCAAAGACACCAGTGACATTTGTCTTGCTGCTTCCAGGTATCGTTTTTATATAACCTGTTTCATCCATATCCACCCAACCTTTAAAAATACTGCTATTAGGCTCATGGCCTATTGCTACAAAGAAAGCGCTGAGTAGAATTTCCTGCTTCTCCCCTGTCTTATTATTTAATATTCTTAAGCCTTCTACTTTTTTATCTCCCAGTACTTCATCTGCTTCTGAGTTCCAATAAATTTTGATATTGGCAGTATTTATAACCCTCTCCTGCATTACTTTACTTGCACGCATTTCGTGCTTCCTAACGATCATGTGTACCGTACTGCATATTTTAGAAAGGTACAAGGCTTCCTCAGCAGCTGTATCTCCTGCGCCAATGATCCCAACTTCTTTTCCTTTAAAGAAAAACCCATCACATACAGCACAGGCACTAACGCCATAACCGTTTAATCTTTGTTCGCTTTCAAGCCCGAGCCATTTTGCAGAAGCGCCTGTGCTGATAATTACCGCATTGGCTTCTATCCAATATTCTTCGTCGATCTCAACTTTTAAAGGATGAGAAGAAAAATCGACATTTGTCGCAATTCCATAACGGATATCGGCTCCCATTCGTGCCGCCTGTTTTTCAAAATGTATCATCATTTCAGGTCCCTGTATGCCATCAGGATAACCTGGATAATTTTCAACTTCAGTAGTGATCGTTAATTGACCACCCGGCTGA
Organism: Ferruginibacter sp.; assembly: GCA_039934735.1. GTDB lineage: Bacteria > Bacteroidota > Bacteroidia > Chitinophagales > Chitinophagaceae > Ferruginibacter. The sequence goes on from JBDTLP010000012.1 coordinate 20,289, forward strand.
ATACCCTGGTAAAGAACGGGTTTTAAATTTGCTCTCGCTGCATAAATAGCTGCTGTATATCCCGCAGGCCCGGACCCGATTATCAAACAGCTTACTTTTTCTTTAATCTCGTTGCTCATACTTTATTTGTTAGTTTTTTTTAGATATCAGATTTCAGCAATCAGATATCAGCTGGTTTATTCTGATTCAACGCCTGACATCAGAAATCAGATATCAGAAAATTATTTTAATTCAAAGTCTATAATCAATTTCAAAACCTACTATTTTATATAAGTTAAACACTTACAATAATCACAGACATCTGATATCTGATTTCTGACATCTGATATCTACTGTGCAATCTTCGTCCCATACCATGCCGCATAGCCGCAGAAAACACCCAGTGCTCCATTAGAAATATTACCCACTACTTTATTTGGTTGAGAAAAAGGATTTCCAATACTTTGAAAAGCGAATTCCCAGGTACTCCAAAAATCATAAGAGGCTTTATCGATATTACAAAATTTTAAAGTAACCGTGTCTCCTCTTTTAAAAAAATTACTATCCAGTTTTGGTGGATCATTTTTATCGAAACCTTTAGGCAATTGTACCTCATAACTGGTACCATCAATTACCTGGTCATCAAAAACTGAATTCCCTCCCGGGAAAAATGGTTCACTATTGGTTTTTGTAAAATAGCGTACATTATTTCCCAATCCAGGAGGATCGTACGCTCTTAACATCATTACTCTTTTATTTGTATCAGGATTCTGTGGTGCTACTTTAAAATAAAAAGAATCAGGATAAGTATTTAATCCTGGAATTTTTGTAGAGGAAGTATATTCTTTTCCTTCTGAAACAATTCTTAAAGTATAATTTGTATTCAATGCTCCAACAAATGCTGTTGACAGAGAAGAAGAATCAATACTATATACAAACGCAAAATAACCCGGTACCAATGAATAATTATATTCTTTCAGCTTATGCGTCAAAATCCCATTTGAAATATACACATCTGCATTATGAACAAATAAAGAATCAAATAAAGAAGGATTGATCTCGCTAAAAAAAGAGAAACTTTTTGTAAGTATTACTGTAGGAGGTTTTCCATTTTCTATTTCTGCATCCACAACAAGTACATTGGGAGTTTCTTTAAGCTCAAAATCAATATTCTTTTCACAGGAAGAAAGAAAAAAGATACTGAGTACCAGAAGAATTTTATTCATAAGGCAAATTTACGGACTGATTTGGTAATTTGGTGATTTGATAATTTGGTAATTAAATACCTTAACAAATTTGCATTTCTTCATCATCAAATCATCAAATTATCAAATTATCAAATTGAAAAGGCAGCCCTAAAGCTGCCCTTTACTTAAAAACCACTATAAGAAAATTATTGTAGTATAATACGCTGGGTACTGTTTATATTGGCTGTTTTAACCTGTATAAAATAGATTCCCTTACTATACTGCTCAAGTTTTACAGGTATAATCTTATCACCGTTTCCGGGTAATTTAAATTGCATTAAAACAATACCTGATGCATTTGAAAGATTGATGATGGCTGGCTCTTTTGCCATTGTTTCAGTCATTTCAACATAAATGATATCCGTTGTAGGATTCGGATAATATTTCACTGCGAAAGCATCTGTTTTATCAAATCGAACAAGGCGTGAAGGAGTATACATAAATCTTCCATCAAGATCGAATTGCTTTAGCCTGTAATAATTCATACCCGGCAGCGGTTTATCATCTGTAAAATCATACAATAATGGCAAAGATGAAATACCCGCAGCCCTGACAGATCCTATTTTTGTGTAATTAAGTGCATCATTGCTACGTTCTACTTCAAACCGATCGCTGTTGATCTCCTGGCTTGTTTTCCAGTTCAATAATGCTGCATTTTCATTTAGCTTATTGGCATTAAAGAAAAGGAATGTTACGGGCAATGGACCTTGAGGACGATAGGTAGAGGCCCATCCATCTCCAATTCCACCAGTAAAAATGAGCTTACTAAATTGTAAATAATTTTTACTATCCCAACCATCACCATTACCACCTTTGTAAATACCATTACTTACCTGAACATAATTTTTAGTGTCCCAACCATCCCCATTTCCGCCTTTGAATATGCTTGTGGCAGACTGTACATAGTTTTTAGTATCCCAACCATCTCCATTGCCTCCTTTAAATATGTTTCCTGATTGTTGTGAATAATTTAAAACAGCCCAACCATCGGCAACGCCTCCTTTAGTAATATTGTTACTGCTTTGCTGAAAGCTATTTGCATTCCATCCATCAGCATTTCCCCCTTTGAAAATGGCATTATTTTGAGCCATTGAGAAAGTTGTTGCAAATAATAATGCATACAAAATCCCTGTTTGTTTTATAATCCTTTTCATATAATTTTTTTATTGTGAAAGGATAATTTTACTCTGCAGTTCTGCCAAGCCTGATGCCCAAATAAACAAACCTGTTGGATATTGTTCCATTAAATATTCCGTAATAGCGTTCGGATGTTCTCAACTGGTTAGCTGCATCGGCATAATAACCACCTCTTAAACTATAACCTGAAGATGCGGCTGGCCATGTTGTTACATTGGCATCTCCCGCTGCATCCAGGTTACCATCGCCATTTTTATTCTGGTAGGCACGGCCACCTGTACTGGCAACACTTATTACAACTTCAGCTTCATTGCCTGCCATGTCCATAATGCCATAATAGGTGCCACCACTCTGCTGGCGGTTACTCGTAGCTGTTGCATAAATGCCGGTACGTGTTGGAAGCGCAAGTCCATTGGCATAATTTGCATTGCCATCGTTGGCAGTTTCATTTGATAAGCCAGTATTAGTAGTAGCTGTTGTTGCTGCAATCGTTGTATTTCCCCATGGAAATTCATTGGGTACAGGCGTTTGATTGTATCCACGGCATGCTTTTTCATATTCTAGTTCTGTATTTGGGCGCAAACCGGCCCAATCAGAAAATGCGAGCAGATCAGTTATGCTTAATTGGTTTGCCGCTCTTTCAGGAAAAGCTGCAGTTAAATTAGGATGAACACCTGTGTAGATAGCGGTATACCTGTTTGTAGCCCTGGCAACATCAAGGTTGTTTAAGAAATCTACATATTGTTGCTGGCTGCATTCGTATTTCATCATCCAGAATGGCTGGAAACCTTTTGGAAAAGTAGCTGGGATTGGACCACCCAGATCACCACCTATACCATTTGTACTTGCATAATATAGGTTACCCGCAGTATTAGAAACAGTAATTGCATTTTCAGATGCAACCAGGTAAGGAGATGTTTTACTTCCTTCACGAAAAACATTTGTTTCATTGCCATCTGTTCCCACTTTAAAACTTCCCTGTGGTACGTACACCATTTCAAGAGCGAAAACCCTGATCTCTACGCTGTCTGTATTCAATACGCCATCTACTCCATAGTTCCAGCGTATTTTTGCTCCTGTGTAATTTACATTACCTGTAAAATCTGATCCAGGTGCAGCATGGTATATCCATACTCCTTTTCCGTCTGCGGATGTTTGAATAACACTACCGCCAGGAATGGTAGCGCCCATTAGATCAATCGTTGCATGCTGCCATAAACTACTTGTTTTTTTTCTAAACTTAACAAAGATCCATGCCCCATCATAGTTTGATTCATTAGTGATGGTGCGCCAGCTGTTTTCCCAGCTAACATCGAAATTGACAAGTGAAAACTGGCTTGTGGTGTTTTGTCCATTCAAGACAACGTTGGCCAATTGAATGTTGTTTGCTTTGGTAAAAAGCAATGCTCCTGAAAAAGCCAGGAGCGTAAATAGTTTTTTCATAATAATGTGGGGGTTAATAAATAATCCCACAAAGATGCTAATAGGAAAGAAGGAAAGATATACCCTTGAGCGGGTATTTATTAAAACTGCATTTCATTGAACATTGAAGATTGAGCGTTGAATTGAATTCTGTACAAAACACGCAAATGATAAAATTATTCACTTTCATGGCGTTCACCTGTAACAACTTTAAAAACATGCAATACATGCGGAAATAAAGCATCCATAGTTTCTGCTGCAGCTTTTGCTGAACCAGGCATAGCAATAACAAGACTTTTTTTTATAAAACCAGAAACGCTGCGGCTAAGCATGGCATATGGAATACGTTGTTGTCCATAACTTCTCATTAATTCACTGATCCCGGGAACCTCCCTTTCAATGAGTGGTTTAATAGCTTCTGGTGTAACATCGTTTGGTGAAAGGCCCGTACCACCGGTAATAAGTATTAGATCAAATTCTTCTTTAGCTAATTGCTTTATTTTAGTTTGTATTTGTTCAAGATCATCAGGTATGATCTCATAATTCTCTACCGTAAGATCAAAGCCTCTTAATTTTTCTATAATCGTTTTGCCGGAGACATCTTCATTTATACCAGCAGCAATACTATCAGAGCAAACAATTACAGCTATGCGTAGGGGCTTATTTTGATTAATAACATAATCCGTTTTTCCTCCTTTCTTGCTTACCAGTTTGATCGTACCTATTTCAACACTTTTGTCAATAGGCTTAAGCATGTCATAAATAGTAAGTGCTGTTATAGCGGCGCCGTGCATCGCTTCTACTTCCACACCTGTTTTGTAAATGGTATGAACTTCAACAGTAATGACAACCTGCAAATCTTTTACTTCATAACTGATAGCAGCATATTCTACCGGCAAGGGATGACAATCCGGAATTACATCACTTGTTTTTTTTATTGCGAGCAAGCCAGCAGCCCTTGAAAATTCAAATACATCCCCTTTTGGAACGCTCTTGTTTTTAATGGCAGCAATTGTTGCTGGCAAAGAAACATGCACAATCGCTGTAGCAATTGCCTGTCTTAATGAAACCTGTTTGTGTGTAATATTTACCATGAATGTTTAAATATTTACTTTCCATTGATGAGATTCATCATCAAATATTTCTTTTCCCCAAAGAGGCAACAATGATTTTACTTTTTCTACCGTTTCATTGCAGGCTTCAATAGCAGCTTTCCTGTGAACAGAAGATGTAAAAACAAAAAGACATATTTCACCAACATTTATATTGCCAAGGCTATGATACACATGCATACATATAAGTTCATATTTTGAAAATATTTCTTCTCTTATCAAATACATTTTTTCCAGTGCCATTGTTTCATTGGCAGTGTATTCAATCGCTCTGATTGTTTTATTGTTTATTTTATCGGCCCTTACCTGACCTAAAAAAATACTATGTCCCCCAATATCAGTTTTTGTGTGATGCTTTTGTATGCTATCAGCAATAAATGATGACAGTATGGGCCCATTAATAAAAATATTTTTAATTTTTTTTTCAGGCATATTTTTATAAAAATTATCCGCCGGAATAGGGAGGCATTAAAGCTACTGTATTATTATCCTGCAGCAAGGTATTATGCTTAATTAAATTATTGTTGACTGCAATAACAAATGAAGCTGATTGTAATCCTGGAAATTGTTCATATATTTTTTGCAATAGGCTATCAGTATCATTGACAGATGTGAATTCAAAATATTTATTTTTTGTTATTTCCGTAAGCTGGCCAAATATTTCAACGTTTACTTTCATTTATGATTTCTTCTTATAGTTTTATTTAAATTCATTTGTCAGGCTAAGAGTTTGTTTATGTAAAAAATAACTTAACCGAAGCCAATAACAATACGCCTGCTAAAATATTTTTCAAAATTGATTGATTAAATTTTAATGCACCCAAATAAGCGCCACAACAACCACCCGCTACGGCCAATCCAACATATACATACATCCCTGAAGTAAATGCAATGCCATGCTGGAATTGTCCAGCCAAACCCGATACTGAATTTACAAAAATAAATAAAGCACTGATCGCAGCTGTTTGTTTTTGATCGGTCCATTTTAATAATAATAAAATAGGAGACAAAATGATGCCGCCACCAATGCCTATTAATCCTGAAAGAAAACCTATAATTCCACCAATGAGTAATGACCAATAAAAATTTGAAGGCTTTAAATCTGTAATGGCAATATTTGAAAAAAATAAAAATCTGGCGATTGGGATGAGTAATAACAAGCCTAATATTTTTTTATACAAGCCTGCTTCTATATGTATCGTACCTCCCAAAAAAGCCATAGGAACAGAAGCAATTGCGAGTGGTAAAAATATTTTCCATAAAAAATGTTTGCCCCGATAGAATTGAAAAAAAGAAATTGCTGATACAAATAGATTTAGCAATAAGGCCGTAGGTTTCATCACTGCCGGCGTAAAACTAAATAGAGCCATCAATGCAAGGTAGCCGCTTGCACCACCATGACCTACGGATGCATATAAAAAAGCAACGATGACAAGTAGTATATAAAAAATAAAAGTATAATCCATGACCTTACAATAAACTCATAACCATTAACAAGATAGTATATAAATGTTCACAGTGTCTCCTTCATTCAGTTGTGTAATGGCTTCATCAACTTCGATTAAGCAATTTGCTTTTGCAAATGATTGCATACGGTAACTTTCCTGTGCAGGTAAAATGCTGACTTTTGTTCCGGTGAAATGTCCTTTTAAAAAATGAGTTAACCCTGCAGGTTTAATAAAAGCTGAAATCAATTCAGCTTTCATTTCCTGAATGATGCCTGTTTTATTTTGCAGAACCTGTAAAGCCAAAACAACATATTGATAAAAGCAGGTAAGCACCGACGATGGATTGCCGGGCAAACCGAAAACGATCTTGTTTTCTTTTTTACCAAAATACAATGGCTTCCCCGGTTTTTGTTTTACTTTATGAAATAAATTTACAATGCCACAATTTTCTGCGGCTTTCACCACAAAATCATAATCACCTACACTTACACCTCCCGTTAGTAAAACAATATCGCTTGCTGTTATTGCATTTTGTAATTCAGTTGTGATGCTTTCTAAATTATCTTCTACAAGTTTAATAATAATATTGTCAATATCGAAACTATGCAATGCTGCCTCAAGCGCCAATGAATTGGATTCATAAACCTGTCCATATTGTAATGGCAAACCTGGTAATTGTAATTCATTGCCTGTTACAATGATTGTTACTAATGGCGAAGGATAGACGAAGGCTTCTGTAATGCCAATTCCTGCTAAAAAACCAATGGCTGCGGCTGTTAGTAATTGGCCTTTTTCCAAAGCAAGCGAATTTTCTTTTATCTCCGAACCTTTTGGTCTTACATTACTGCCGTTTTTAATATTGTCATCAGTAATGATCAATATTTTATTTTCAACAATTGTTTTTTCCTGCATTACAACGGTATCTGCTCCTGGAGGAACAGGTGCTCCGGTAAAAATTCTTACTGCTTCATGTTGTTGAAGTAAAATAGTCTTATTGTCACCTGCAGCTATTTCACCTGTGAGTTGTAAGTTTTTGTATTGAAGATAACCATCAAAGTTAAAGGCATATCCGTCCATGGAAGATTGGGGGAACGCAGGTATCTCATTTGTACTAAAAATATCACTTGCTAAAATTTTTCCATTTGCATTCGACAGTTCTACTGTAACTGGTTGTAATGCTTTACAATGATCTTTGATAATTTGTTTTGCTTCAGCAACTGAAATCATTAATTTATTTTTTGTTGAAAGTTTTGTCACGCCGATTCCCGAAAACACTTCAAAGATTTCTCTAATCAGCATTCACTTACCCACCAATGGTGATCATGCTCCTGTTTTTAATTTCCGCTGCATGCAAATGTTCAAAATCAGTATTCAATTGGCCACCAAGTGCAGGAAATTTATTTTGAATACTTTGATTAATTAATGGAATAATATCCTGTTCATTCCTGAATGCTGTTAACAGGTCAGTTTCTTCTTTAGAAAAAAGACAATTTTTAATTTTACCATCTGCAGTAAGCCGAATGCGATTGCAACCACTACAAAAAGGTTCTGTCATAGTACTGATGATTGCAAATGTACCGGCATGTCCCACAACTTTAAAAGCCTTGCTTGTATCATGAAGATCATTTTCAAGCGTTTCTATTTCATAAACTGATCTTACTGTATCAAGTATTTCATGCAGGGTAAATACTTTATTACTTGTCCACCTGTTTCCTTCGAATGGCATGAATTCTATGAATCTTACGTGTACGGCTGCCTGTTTGGTCCATGCAACAAAATCATTGATCTCGTTATCATTCATTCCTTTCATTACGACTACGTTGATCTTTACATGAAAATTTCTTTTTAATAAAAGTTCTATATTATTTTTAACAAGATCAAACTGGTTCCGTTTAGTGATCATTAAAAATTTATCGCTTTGTAAAGTATCCAGGCTTATGTTTAAAGAATGTACACCTGATTGTTCAAGCAGATCAATAAACTCATGTATCCTTGAACCATTTGTTGTAAGTGTAAGCTTCACCGGTAGTTTACCAAGCGCAGTTATTATTTCAGCAGCATCTTTTCTTACCAGTGGTTCACCACCGGTAAGCCTGATCTTATTTACACCGAGTGATACAAAGGTTTTTGCGATGGCTATAATTTCATTTGCCTGCATGAGTTTAGATGCCGGCGTGAATTCATAATCTTCATCAGGCATACAATAGAAGCAACGCATGTTGCAATTATCAGTAAGTGAAATACGTAAATAATTGTGTGGGCGATTGTACCTATCTGTTATCATTATCTGTGAAAACGTTTGTACAAAATTACATGAATTACTTCTTTAGTATTGAATATTGTACGTTGGGTATTGAAAATTTCTTAAAAACGTCGCTTCGTTGAAATGTTCAAAATACAACGTACAATTTTCAATGTTCAAGTGCGATTAAGTCTTAACAATAGGAAGTATAATTCTGGACTCAACCATACCATCAATCTCATGCATTTCAAAATTTGCTTTCCCCTGGTATAAAAGATTCAATCTTTCATGGGTGCTGGTAATACCAAAACCTTCTTTGCGGGAGACATTAAAGCCATTCAATGATCCTGAGTTTTGAACAATCAATTCGTGATTCCCATTTTTATATACAGATATGATCCTTACTGTACCACCATTTATTTTTTTGCTAATACCATGTTTTATTGCATTTTCTACAAGGGTTTGTAACATCATCGGCGGAATGGTTTGAGAAAGGGTATCCTCATTGATATCCATTTCTATTTTTAAACGATCCTCGAAACGCATGTGTTCCAGTGCCAGGTAATCTTTTACAATGTCAAGTTCCTGTTGCAGGGGAACGGTTTCCATTTTCTCAGCCTGCATACTGCTCCTGAGTATATTGCTTAATTCTGTAATAGCTTGTCTTGCACGTGCCGGATTTTCGTCTACCAGTGCCCGTATGCTATTGTGTGCATTGAAAATAAAATGAGGATTGATATGTGATTTGATTGTTTTTAATTCAAGTGATTTTACCATTGCTTCCAATTGAAGCTTATCCATCTGGTCATTCCTGTTCTTGTTTATATAATGCCAGATGAAATAGATCAATAACCAGAGTGCCATTAAAATAAAAGTGATCATGATTCCCCAAAAATCTTTACCCTTTCTTATTTCTTCAAATTGCCATTGCCCCTTTGCATCCTTGTGCCAGCCGGTTTCTTTTTGGATCTTGTTAAATGCCATTAATTTCGTTGAATCAATAGCATTCTTAGTAGAATAATTATAATAATCTGTACCGGTTAGCTGCATTTCTTTTTCCATCGAAATGGCTTTTTCTTTTCGCTGGTTGTTGCTGTAGGTGTCGAGTGAAAGTTCGCTGGTATCTGAAATAATCTTGAAAGCATAATACTCAAGCAATCCTGCAGAAATGACAGCAACAAGAAATATAGCCGTTACTCTTGCTAAAGAAAATTTCATCCATTGAATCCGTTTCAATACCAGGCGAATACCATGTGTTAAAAGTACACCCAGTATAAAATCAAGCAATAAAGCAAAGAAGAAAAGATTTCTTTTTGTTTCAGGGTGTAAATAAATATCGCTTGCAAATTGGTATGCAAAAAATAAATTAATAAGTGCCCAGCCTCCCCATCCCGCAAATTGGCACAACCAATACCTGCCTGAAGATTTAAACATAGGATGAAAGTAGGCATAATTTTTTACCTGTGTTTGCTGTTTTTATCAATGGTAAATTGTTGTTGTGAATAGTGAATGGTCAATGGTCAATGGTGAAAGCTTGCAGTTTTTTAATGGTTACAGAAAATATTTATGTACGAACTTGAATTACTTTTCATATGTGCAATAATCATAGCAATCATTTAATCAATCAAATCAACAGTTCAGACAGAAAAATAATAATAACTTTACAGAACATGCACACAGCTTAAAGTTTTCACCATTGACCATTCACCATTCACAAAAATCACCAATGAAAAAACACTTCTTCATATTTACTTTTTTTCTATTGGCCTTGTTATCTGCTTCCGCCCAGATACGTTCCAACCGGGATCTTATTGGAAAATGGCAGGGCAATGATCATGGCGATCATTTGCAGCTTGAATTTTTTGCTGATTCAAAAGTAATGATCACTGCACCGGGAGGAAGGCTTCCACTCGCAACCTATACAGCAGATTTTAATAAAATACCCATCGAAGTAACACTTACTGCAACTGATAATGGAAAGCAAATGAGCTTTAAAGGACAAATGGAATTTATAGATAATGAGACCATTAAGTTCACGTATTTTGGTGATAGTAAACGACATGATGCTTTTGCACAAGGGAGAACGATTACCATGAAGAAGAATAAATGACCTTTGTGAACAAGGAGCGTTGAACGTTGTATTTTGAAAATTTCTTATAAACGTTGCTTCGTTGAATGTTCAAAATGCAACGTACAATATTCAACACTCATGCTACTTGTATTCGTTTAGTAGCTGCTTTTATTTTAGAACAGATGGCCCGTGCGAACATTGAGCGTTGTACGTTGGCTATTGAAAATTTCTTACAAACGTGGTTTCGTTGAATATTCAAAATACAACGTACGATTTTCAATATTCATAAACCCGTATTCAGTCAGCACCATCTTTTTCATTATTTTTGCAACTGATGACTCAACTATCAACCCTCAATAAATATTTCTGGAAGTATCGCTGGTTTTTTTTTCTGGGAATTATATTTGTTGTGCTTACCAATTTCTTTAGGATTATTTCTCCACAGCTTACTGGCTATGTTGTAAATACGGTTGTTCATTCAATAAAATCAGGTACGCAGGAAACGGATCAGCACTATGAGGATTCTTATAAAAATTATGCAGAGATCGTAAAAGTTGCTATCAATAATTTTAATGACCATCCCGGGAACAAGATCCTTTTTGCAGGCATTATCCTGATCATCGTTGCCATCATAAGTGGTTTTTTTATGTTTCTCATGCGACAAACAATTATTGTGATGAGCAGGCATATTGAATATGATCAGAAAAATGAGATATTTAAACACTACCAGAAATTAGATACTTCCTTTTACAAAACACATAGTACAGGTGACCTTATGAACAGGATCGCAGAAGATGTGAGCCGTGTTCGTATGTACACGGGCCCGGCGATCATGTATTTTATTAACCTTGCAGCAGTAATTGGATTCAGCATTTATTATATGTTGCTTTCGGATGTAAAACTTACAATTGTTGCTTTATGTCCATTGCCCATTTTAGCTTTCACGATTTATTTTGTTAATACTATTATTAATAAAAAAAGTGAAAGGATACAAGCATTGCTTAGTGACCTCACAACAAATGCACAGGAATCTTATTCGGGCATCAGGGTCATAAAATCATTTGTACAGGAGAAGGCGATGCTCGGATTTTTTAAAAGCAACAGCGAATCTTACCGCAAAAATGCATTGAGCCTTGCAAAAACGGAAGCTATTTATTTCCCAAGCATGGCATTGATGATCGGGCTTAGCACATTGATCACAATCATGGTTGGAGGTATTGGTGTAGCCAATCATACAACAGATATTGGCAAAATTGCGGAATTCGTCATGTATATTCAGCTTCTAACGTTTCCCGTGAGTGCCATCGGCTGGACGGCGAGCATGACGCAACGTGCTGTTGCATCACAAAAAAGGATCAATGAATTTTTATTGACTGCGCCTGTTATTAAAAATGATTCCCAAATAACAGATGCATCGCTTGAAGGAAATATTTCTTTTGTGAATGCCGACTTTATTTATCCGCATACAGGCATTCATGCAATCAAAGATTTTTCTTTACAGATCAACAAAGGGGAAAAGATCGCCATTGTAGGTAAAACAGGTTCTGGTAAATCAACCATTGCGCAGCTTTTATTGAGGATGTATGATATACAAAAAGGAATGATATTGTATGATGGCGTACCTGTAAATAAAATCGCACTTGAGCAATTGCGTTCCCGTATCAGTTACGTGCCGCAGGATGTTTTTTTGTTTAGTGAAACGATCAGTAATAATATAAAATTTGGAAAAAATGAAGCGACTGATGACCAGGTAATAGCAGCAACCAAACAAGCCAGTATCTTCAGTGAAGTAAGTTCATTTGCAGAAGGTTTTGAAACAGTGGTAGGAGAAAGAGGCGTAACATTAAGCGGTGGACAAAAACAACGCATTTCCATCGCAAGGGCATTGATCAAAGATCCGCAGATTGTAATATTTGATGATTGCCTCAGTGCAGTTGACGGCAAAACGGAAAAAGAAATTATCAGCAGCCTCTATACCTACCTGGAAAATAAGACCGCCATTATTATAACCCATCGTATTTTTTCATTATTTAATTTTGATAAAATAGTGGTCATGGACGAAGGGAAAATAGTTGAATTAGGTAACCACGAAGCGCTGATGCAGAGGAAGGGGCTGTATGCAGAGATGTTTGCCAGGCAGCAGGAACAGGAGAGAAAGCCGGAACATGGCGAATAATTTTTTATTTATTGCCGTTGGCTTAAGCCAACGGCAATAAATAAAAAATTAGTGAATCAGTGGCAAATGGACCAGTGGAACATCGGCCACTTTCTGAATCATGATTAGAATGATTTTTTGATGGGCTATGATTAAAAAACTATTCATTGAACGTTGGCAAGTGGCCGGTGGGCCACGGGGAGCCGCCGTGGTTGGTGGCCCACCAACCACTCGTCCTTTGTGGCTGCAGTCCCGACCAACGAAACAGTTAACCTAAGTAGAATCCGATAAAATTTCCAATTATTTTGTCATATCGAAAACAAATTTATCTTTGTCGAATTAAGCATTTAAAAAAAACATACAGTGGCGTACGAAAACAACGATAAAAAAATGGAAAGTGTTTACAGCATTCGTGTAAAAGCTGGGAAACGCAGAACTTACTTTTTTGATGTAAGAGAAACAAGGGGCAACGATTTTTATGTAACGATTACAGAAAGCCGTAAGCGTTTTGATTCTGATGGTTATGATCGTCATAAGATCTTTTTGTACAAAGAAGATTTCAATAAGTTTTTAAGAGGGTTGAATGAAACCGTTGAGCATGTAAAAACGGAACTGATGCCTGATTTTGATTTTGATGCATTCAACCATGATACGCCTTATGAAGGTAATGAAGATGGTCAGGCAAAAATGGAAAGTACTGATGATGCATCTTCACCGGTAAGTACTATTGAAGATGTTACTCCTTCCGATTCTCCAATAACAATGGCTGAGAAAACTGAAGAAGTTTTTCCTGCTGCACCACAGGATAACGGGCATTCGGAAGAAGTTGATAAATGGTAAAAAAGTATGTATGATGTAAGATGTATGATGTAAGATTTGCAGCATTCATTTATCGATAATGATTTTATAAAATGAAAAAGCTCTCATTAAAATGAGAGCTTTTTTTATTGAAGGATATATTAATTTTTAATTCTTAATTTTTAATTCCTTCACAGACTTCAACTCAACTAGGGCAACGCTATCCCTATACACTGCGATCTGGTGCGTCCTCAACATATAGGCTGATTGAAGTTCACTTCCCTGTAATTGAAAACGAATTGCTTTGGATGCCTGTTTTGGCATATGACAATCAATACAATTGCTTTTGATGGATTCTCCTAAAGAAGCAAACTTTAGACAAAAATTATGTGTTTCCTCCCTGTGGCAACTCATACATTTTTGCGAATAGAAAGCAAGATCTTTTGTATCATTTTTATGGGGATCATGACAAGTACTGCAGGTCATATTACTTGAATTGCGAAAACATTTGCTTAGTAGCAACTTGCTGTATTGATTGCCATGTACATCAATTTCTTTTTTATCCTGTGCATGCTCCTCCACGAAAAAATAACCCAGTGTATCGCCCATTTTAAATTGAAAACGGGATTGGATCTTCGTCATATCATTACCGGAATGGCATACTGCACATGCATCTAATTTTTGCTGACGGGTAAGCATATTATTTTTTACAAGCCATGAAGCAGTTTTAAGCCCTGGATTTGCCAGGTGATAATTTACATGATTGATAGCAGGGCCATGGCATCGTTCACAATCTATTCCATAAATCAATGATGCGCTGTCATACATTTGGTCCGAATTGATCGGCGCTCCTGGTTTAATACTTATATTAGAACTATGGCAATCCATGCAATTTTCATTGATGGGCCGGCCCAGTTTAATAAAGTCGGTAGGAAAACCAGGGCTGGTTCCCCATGCATCTGCAGATGCATAATGTGATAACGGTAACTCGTATAGTTTTTCGTTCGACCAATAAGCACTTGTTTGTGCATTCCTGTAACCAAATAACAGGTCAAGTTTATAGGCACCATTTTCCTTTCCATCGTTGTAGATTACCTGGTAATAATGGTCGCCTCTTTTTTCCATAACCATCCTGGTATTGCTGGAAAAATTAAAAGTATCGTTGCTGTTACTAAAATTTCCATGAACATTTTCTGCAATGCCTTTGGAAGTAGCTTTTGCATGCGCAGTATTAACGAAGGAATCATAAATAGCCTGGTGGCATTGCCTGCAGGTGGCAGATCCTGCATATATTCTTCCACGGGGATCGTTACTGGGTGCTAATTGGTTGTTGATACAACGCGATAGAATTAAGACAGAAACTGTTAGTAATAATATTAAGAAAATTGACTTCTTCATGTGACGTAAGCTGTTAGCTATAAGCTGCAAGCTATAAGTTTTATGTTATAAAAGCTGCAAGCTATAAGTGATCTGACCTTTTTATGATTCTGCATCTCAATTATAATTTTCTAAAAGCTTTCGGCTTAAAGCTCATAGCTTGCCACTATCTAAGTTTCTTAAACGCATTAATCAACCCATTCGTTGATGAATCATGTGTTGTTATCCCTGCATCATTATTCAACTCTGGTAAAATTTTCCCAGCCAATTGTTTGCCCAGTTCAACACCCCATTGATCAAAACTAAAAATGTTCCAGATCACACCCTGTACAAAAATTTTATGTTCATATAATGCGATCATTTGTCCGAGGCTGTATGGCGTTATTTTTTTTAATAAGAATGAATTTGTGGGCCTGTTGCCTTCAAAAACACGATAGGGATTTTCATTGCTGGTTCCATTCATTAATGCTTCTGTCTGCGCAAAAAAGTTTGATAATAATTTTGCATGATGATCGCCAATGGGATTGTGTGATTGTGCAGGTGCAATAAAATCACAAGGTATTATTTGTGTTCCCTGGTGGATCAATTGGTAAAAAGCGTGTTGACCGTTGGTGCCAGGTTCACCCCATATTACCGGGCCGGTTTGATAAGTTACATGATCGCCATTCCTGTCAACATACTTACCATTGCTTTCCATATTGCCTTGTTGAAAATAAGCAGCGAAGCGATGCATATATTGATCGTAAGGCAGGATGGCTTCTGTTGAGGTGCCATGGAAATTCCGGTACCATATTCCCACCAATGCCATGAGTACAGGAATGTTTTTTTCAAAACTGGTTTCCTTAAAATGATTATCAACAGAAAAGCCTCCTTTTAATAGTAATTCAAAATTATTGTAGCCGATTGATAAAGCAATTGATAGGCCTATGGCGCTCCATAAACTATAACGTCCGCCAACCCAATCCCAGAAGACAAACATATTTGCAGTATCTATTCCAAATTTTGAAACATCCTCTGCATTGGTGCTCAGGGCAACGAAGTGTTTGGCGACATCGCTTTCTGTACCACCATTTTTTAAGAACCACTCTCTTGCTGTATGTGCATTGGTCATGGTTTCCTGCGTAGTAAAGGTTTTACTGGCGATAAGGAAAATGGTCTCATCAGCAGTAATATTTTTTAATGTCTCGACGATATGTGTGCCATCAACATTGCTTACAAAGTATGGTTGTATTTCTTGCTCCCAGTAAGGCTTAAGCGCTTCTGAAACCATCACCGGGCCAAGGTCGCTGCCACCGATGCCAATGTTAACAATGTACTTTATCTTTTTCCCGGTATAACCTTTCCAGGTTCCATCATGTACCTTGTTGCAAAAGGTTTTCATCTGGTCCTGTACTTTTTTTATTTCTGTCATAACGTCAACGCCATCAAGCATAACAGGTTTACCAGAGAAATTTCTCAATGCGGTATGAAGCACAGCACGTGATTCTGTGCCATTTATTTTTTCACCTGAAAACATAGCGTTTATACCATCTTCAAGTTTGCATTCTTTTGTTAACTCTAATAATAACTGAAAAGTTTCTTTATCAATACCATTTTTAGAATAATCAAAAAGGATATCTTCAAATTGAATAGAATATTTTTCAAATCTTTTTTCATCTTCTTTAAAAAGATCTTTTACCGGTTTATTTTTTACTGCTTTGAATTTTTCCTGCAATTGTTGCCAGGCGGCGGTTGAGGTGGGATTTATTTTTGGAAACATGTATAGAGTTGTGAGTTTTGAGTTATGAATTATGAGCTGAAATCAATTATTAATAAGGAATAAGAAATGAAAAATAAGAAATAAGGAAGTAACATCAGTAACAAACTTTCACATTCAAATTCCTTATTTAATATTCCTTATTTCTTTTTTTTAATTACATAGCATCTACTATACCGGTATGCATCTTTTTTAATAAGGAATAAGAAATGAAAAATAAAGAAGTAACATAACGTATAAACTTTCACTTTCTCATTCCTTATTTAATATTCCTTATTTCTTATTTTTATTTACATAGCATCTACTATACCGGTATGCATCTTTTTAAATAAGGAATAAGAAATGAAAAATAAGAAATAAGGAAGTAACATCAGTAACAAACTTTCACTTTCAAATTCCTTATTTGATATTCCTTATTTCTTTTTTTTATTTACATAGCATCTACTATACCGGTATGCATCTTTTTAAATAAGAAATAAGGAAGTAACATAATGTATAAACTTTCACTTTCTCATTCCTTATTTAATATTCCTTATTTCTTATTTACATTGATTCTATTATCCCGAGAAGCCTTTTTACCATACCTGCACTTACATCTAAATGCGTAACAATCCGCACCTGCGTGGGAGAAATAGGAATACAATAAATATCCTGTTTTTTTAAATATTCAGCAAATGAAGTTGCAGTATAAGCGTTCATTACTTCGAAGATCAGGATATTGGTTTCTACAGGAAGGATCTTCCCAATAAAATCTTTTTTCATCAATGCTGTTGCAATGTCTTTTGCATGGTGATGATCATCTGCAAGGCGGTCGATGTTATTTTCCAATGCATATATTCCTGCAGCAGCCATAAACCCAGCCTGGCGCATACCGCCACCAAATACTTTTCTTATCCTTCTTGCTTTTTTAATGAACGCTGTTTTTCCAACCAATAAACTTCCCACTGGTGCACCAAGACCTTTACTTAAGCAAATAGAAATACTATCGAAGACCTCACCATAATTTTTGGGCTTTTCATTTTTTGCAATCAACGCATTCCATAGCCTGGCCCCATCTAAATGAAGGTTCAACTTATTTTTTAAACATACTTCTTTAATTGATTGGATATCATTAAAATTATAACAACTACCACCTCCACGATTTGCTGTGTTTTCAATACTTACAAGCGTCGTTTTTGCTTTATGAATATCATCCGGATTAATGGCTTCAATAACTTGCTCTGCTGTGATCATGCCCCGGGTGCCATCAATTGGTTTTACCTGGCAGCCACTGTTAAATGCAATGCCGCCTCCTTCATAAATATAGACATGGCTCAGTTTATCGCAGATCACTTCCTCGCCTGGTTGCGTATGGCATTTAATAGCAATCTGATTGGTCATCGTTCCACTTGGGCAAAACAATGCAGCTTCCATCCCGAAAATTTCTGCTGCAAAAGCTTCCAATTGATTGACAGTTGGGTCCTCTCCAAATACATCATCACCAACGGCAGCTTCCATCATGGCTTTTAGCATTTGGTGAGAAGGTTTGGTAAATGTGTCTGAGCGGAGATCTGTTATCATTTAACAAATTTAAGGATTGAATGAGATCAATAATGGAAGAAAACAAATTTAATGTTGTACCATTTATTTTATAAAAGTTATAAAGATTGATTATATGAGCAGCCTTTTTTTCAATATAATGTGTAATTTATACAGCATTTATTCATTTTTTCCGTAAATGCTATGAAATACAAAAATCGTATGTTATCTTTGCAAATGATTTCTAGAGAATTGATAATTTTTCTTTCTTTTGCAACATTCCCCCAACTAAAACTGTCTGTTAACTGTTATTAATTTAGAACTTAATACTATAATATAATGAGGCAACTTAAAATCGCAACGCAAATTACCAACAGGGACTCACAAGCCGTTGAAAAATATTTGCAGGAAATTTCAAAGATTTCCATGATTACTCCTGAAGAGGAAACCATTTTGGCCCAGAAGATCAAGATGGGAGATCAGCGTGCCTTGGATAAATTGGTTCAGGCCAATTTGAGGTTCGTAGTGTCTGTAGCAAAACAATACCAGCACCAGGGGCTTTCCCTGAGTGATCTTATTAATGAGGGTAACCTTGGTTTGATCAAAGCTGCACAGCGTTTTGATGAAACAAAAGGTTTCAAATTCATCTCTTATGCTGTTTGGTGGATCCGTCAATCTATTTTGCAGGCTTTGGCTGAGCAGGGAAGGCTGGTACGTTTACCACAAAATAAAATCGGAACTTATAATAAAGCAAATAAAGCTTATATGGCTTTTGAGCAGGAACACGAGCGTGAACCTTCAACAGAAGAATTAGCAGAATTGCTTGAAATGAGCGAAACCGAGATCAATAATATTTTCCAGAGTAATACAAGGCATACTTCATTGGATGCACCTGTACACGAAGCAGAAGATGTGGCCATGGGCGACTTGTTGAAAGGCGCTGACGAAACGGATGAAGATGTAATGCATGATTCATTGAAAAATGAAATTCGTCGTGTATTAAAATCTTTAAGCCCGCGTGAAGCTGAAATTGTGAATGCCTATTTTGGTCTTGATGGAGAAAATGGTGTAACCATTGAACAGATCGGTCAAAAGTATGATCTAACTAAAGAGCGTATCCGACAGATCAAAGAAAGAGCGATCAAACGTTTGCAAAAAGCCCGTTACAGCGGCGCACTAAAGGCATATTTAGGATAATAAGAACATTTTATATAATGAAGAATAAGCCGTTCCTTTTGGAGCGGCTTTTTTAATTTGATAATTTGGTGTTTTGGTAATTTGATAATGAAAATGTTCAATCGTTGAGGGCTTTAATTACCAAATCATCAAATCATCAAATTATCAAATCAATAAATTAGTTTTGTCGCCACAGTAACCCCCATACATGAACTACATCTTTAACCGACGAAATTTATTCCTATCTGTTTTCCTACATATTTTTTTTATTTCAACAGCACAGGATGTCAGTGATCGTTTAAAAGCAATCATAAACTCTTCGAAACCATATGAGGAGAAAATGAAAGCGTACCAGGAATATGGGGATAAATATGCTTTAAAGAATTTTGACGAGACCATGAGAATTGAAACGGAAGGAATTGCACTTGCCCTGAAAAATAATGATCATGCAGCTATTGGAAATTTGAAAAGATATATAGGCATGGCTTGCTATTTTAAAGGTAATTATAATGTTGCCGCAGAATATTATTATGAGTCGGTCAGTATGCTAGAAAAGACTGATCAAAAAAGAAACCTTGCGCTCGTGTACAATGAACTAGGTAAACTATATCGTAAGACAAGAATTCTGGACAGGTCATTATTAAATTATACCAAAGCCCTGCAATTATTTACGCAATTGAATGACCCTGCCGGAATTTCGATGATAGAAAATGAGTCGGGTGTTGTATTTGAATACATGAATGATTATAAGGAAGCAATAAAACGATATACAAATTCTTACGATATCTCAAAAGCACACAAAGACAATATGGGGGTTTCTTATGCATTAAGTAATCTTGCAGGCGTATATACGTTGCAGAAAAAGTTTGCAGAAGCAGAAGGATTTTTAAAAGAGTCTCTTGAAATACGAAGAAATTTAAATGACAGCCTTGCATTGGCATTCGTTTACCAGGATGTATCCGCAAATTATTTTTCACAAAAAAAATATGACCTGGCAGTTTTGTATGCAGATAGCAGCAACAGGATTGCAAAACAGATGCAATTCCCGGAATTGCAAACGAATAACTATAAAATCCTGTCAGACATTTCAAAAGAAACCGGCAACTATAAACAGGCATTTGATTTTCTTGAAAAGAGAACTGAACTTCATGATAGTATATTTGATAAAGAAAAATTCAAACAGATAGAAGAACTGAATGCACAATACGAAACACTTAAAAAAGAAAAAATAATTCAGCAACAACAATTTGAAATCAACAAACGAAACTACTGGATTACCGGTGCGGCTATATTTTTATTATTGTTAAGCCTGGCAGGATTTTCTTTCTATAAACGTTCACAATTAAAACAACGGGCCAATATGCAGCAGGCCATATTAAAAGAACAGGAAATTTCAACAAAGGCGATATTGGAAGCGGAAGAAAATGAACGGCAACGTATCGCAAAAGACCTTCATGACGGTATCGGCCAGATGATGAGTGTTGCTAAGATGAACTTGTCTGCATTGGAAAGTAATCTTTCCTTTTACAATGAAAAACAACAGGCTTCTTATGGTAGTATTATAACATTGGTAGATGAATCCTGCAAAGAAATCAGGGCGGTATCACATAATATGATGCCCAATGCTTTGCTCAAAAACAATCTTGCGGAAGCATTACAAACCTTTTCAAACCAGGTGAATCTTCCCGACTTAAAAATTCAATTGTACACGGAGGGCCTCGAAAAAAAACTTGATGTTAATACAGAAACCGTTTTATACAGGATCATACAAGAGTGCGTGAATAATGTTATCAAACATGCCAATGCTACCACGCTCGATATTTCAGTGATAAAAGATAAGGATGGCATCAGTGCGACTATAGAAGATAATGGAGAAGGTTTTGATTATAAACAAGATGATTTTTCTGAAGGAATAGGAATAAAGAATATAAAAAGCAGGATGAAGTATCTAAAAGGAACAGTCGAGTTTGTTTCTTCTATTCATGCAGGTACCCTTGTTTCTTTGCACATTCCAATGAATAGTTAATTAAAAACATTAATGTTGTTTTAGAAAGAAAAAATGAAAGAGAAAATTACGCTAGGAATTGTAGATGATCACCAGATTGTAATTGATGGATTGGTTTCCTTATTACAAGATAATGAAAAAATAATTGTAGCATTTGTTACTACCGATCCCATGTCGGTGATGAGTAAGCTGGAACAAGAAAAAATTGATATACTTCTGACTGATATTATGATGCCTGTATTACCTGGTAACCTTCTTGCTAAAGAAGTGAATTTGAAATTCCCTTCCATCCATATTTTAGCTTTATCCATGAGTGGCGAAGCCAACCTGGTTGATGAAATGATTAGAGATTCCAACATTGCCGGTTATGCGCTAAAAAACATAAGTCGCCATGAACTTTGTAGTGCCATTGAAAAAATCGCCGCCGGAGGTATTTATTTTAGCCCGGAAGTATTGGAGGAACTGCAAAGGATAGACGATCAGAAAAAAGATAAATTAGAAATAAACCTTACCAACAGGGAAATTGAAATTGTAAAACTGATCGAAAAAGAAATGAACAATAGGGAGATTGCTGCAACGTTGTATATCAGTGAACGGACAGTAGAAACGCATCGAAAAAATATCTTCAGGAAAACAAATACCAATAGTTTAATCGGGCTTATCAAATATGCTTATCTGCATAATATAGTATAATTGCTATACGCTTTGAATATGAAGCGTTGAACTGTTAAGAAATATTCAATACTCACCGATAAAAAAATACAATTGCATTTTGCTGGAAAATTGAATACTTATTAGAAAGACTTCATTTATAGAAAAGCACAAATAAATCAATGAAGTAATCCCCTATCCTTCATTTGCCAGGATAACAGGTCGGAATGAGGTGAGTTCATAGAGGATTGAATATTTTTTACAAACTTCAACACTATTAATCATTCTACTTTTTTCACTTCAATACTTTTCAAACCTCTCATTCCAATTTTACCTGTTGCAGGAGCTGACATAAAAAGAAGCATCGGTTTTTCAGGCATGGTTTTGAGATTAAGATCATCATAAGCTGTTACTATAAAAATCTTCGCATCGTCATTGAATAATTCATTATAAGAATAAACAGCCGTGTAGCCATCTATTGCTTTGCAAACAAAATAAAAGCTATACATTTCTTTTGGTTTGGCTGATGAAAGTAAATTTTTCTCAAAAATTCTTTTCAATGCAACTGCTTTTACGTTTGCGTAATTCACTTTAAATTCTCCATGATGATTTAATATTTTCAAGGTAGGAAAACTCGTGTCGGCCATACTGCTTATATCATTAAGAGGAATAACAATTTGTTTAATTACAATACCACTTATTACAATACTATCAGATGAAGGATAAGGTTCCATTTTCTGAGCAGAACTTATAAATACCACTAAACAAAACACTATTGATAAAACAGCTTTCATATTATTCCATTTACAGGCAAGATAATTATTTTACAGTTTTTTTAACGCTTATAAAGAAACATATTATCGTAAGTTGGGACAATAACTGCTTAAAGCAGTTATTGAAATTCTTAATAAGAAATCAATGAGAGCCATATTTTTTATCCTTTTTACTTTTCTATTATCCTTACAAGCATGTACAGAACAAGACAATGAATCCCAAAAAGTATTATCGCAAAATCAATGGTATTCAACTACAGATACCAATCACTTAAATGTTCCGGATTCTGAATGGAAGAAAATTTTACCGAGCAATCTTTATGATGTTGCAAGAAAGAAAAATACCGAAATCGCTTTTACTGGAAAATACTGGAAAGACAATCCAAAGGGGACCTATTACTGCGCTGTCTGTGGAAATAAGTTATTCAGATCCGATTCAAAATTTGAAAGCACTTGCGGTTGGCCCAGTTTTTTTAAAGCTATAAGAAAAAACAGCATCAATTATATCAGTGATAATTCCTTTGGTATGAACCGTATAGAAGTTACCTGCGCCCGCTGTGATTCTCATCTTGGTCATATTTTTAATGATGGCCCACCTCCTACTCATAAAAGGTTTTGTATGAATTCGGTTTGTTTAAAATTTGAGCCTGATAAATAAATACCTCACATACTGCGGCCTTGTCAGCCCTATATCTTTCTTTAACATATTATTTGCCTGCAAAATATTTTCTTTGGGCCGGAATAATAATTTATTCCTGTTGATGCAACCTTTTGCTCACAAACTGCATTTATATAATAGTAAACCAACATCACGCACAATTTCATGGACACAGCTTTACTGATCAAAGAAGCAAAACAGGGAAGCAACGCAGCGCAGAAATGTCTTTTTGATATGTGTGCCGAAAGAATGATCATTCTATGCCGCAGATACGTAAAGGGACGTGAAGATGCAGAAGAAATTTTATTGGATGGTTTTTACAAATTTTTTAAAACGCTTTCATCTTTTCATTATAAGAGTGATGCCGAATTGTATGCATGGATCAAAACGATCATGGTGAACGAATGCCTGATGTTCCTGCGCAAAAAAAATGTATTCAATATCGTTGCTGATACAGATAGGATTGAAATTCCTTTGGAAGAGGAAGCGCTTAATAATCTATCCGCAGCGGAGATATTTAATCTCGTGGTTCAGTTGCCGGTAGGTTATCGAACAGTATTTAACCTGAATGTAATGGAAGGAATGGATCACAAAGAAATAGCAAAACAATTAGGTATTAATGAAGGTACTTCAAAATCACAATTAAGCAGGGCGAAAATTTTATTACAAAAAATGTTACTTACAAAAGGAACAGAATATGTCAAACGAAAAATACAACAGTAACTGGAAAACAAACTTGCAGGAATTATCTTGTTTGCCGGGCGAAAACAAGCCTGATGTAAATGCTGCGTGGCAAAAGCTGGAAGCACGGCTAAGTACAAAAAAGAGAAAAAGAAAACCATTGGTTTATTGGCTGGCAGCAGCTTCTTTTTTAACCTGCATATTGATCACCATCTTACCAGGAAAAAACAATAAAGAAACAGCTAATCAAAATTTAACCCGGCAAAATAAACAGGCTGATAAGAAAGAAATAGCAATACAATTTTCACATGAAAAAAAAAATGATATCGTTATTACGCAATTGAATAAAAAATTTAAACCCAAACCAATTACAAATAAAATTCATCTTATTAAATCTTATTCAGTTCCAACTGTTACCGAACCTGTACTAACTATCACATCAGAAAAAAAAGACAGCTTTATTACCAGTACAATTATTCCTCAAACTATAAAATCAAAACCCATTGTTTTCAGTTCACTTAAGAAAAAGATGCCGGTAGTACATATCAACGATATTGAAAAACCGGTTGATCCTATTGAAGCGGTTGCCGGAAATAATGATCGTCCTGCTTTCAGGGTAAGGCTTTTCAACAGGAATATTTCAGCAGGATCACCCGCAGGCTATAATGATAATATCAGTGGTTTAAAAATAAAACTCCCTCCTCAAAATTAAATAACATGAAAAAAGTATTCATCGTAATGATGCTTTTAATAAGCGTCAGCAGTAATCTCTTTGCCCAGGAAAATAATACGGACAAAACTTTCGAGCTCGATCCCAATACGATCACCAGGATCTATTTTATAGATCTTGATAAAGGAGACAAGATGAAAGTTGAGTTGTGTAACATGGATGATCTTGATGCGATTGGTAATTTAGATTCTATACTTCGCATTTTTATCCAGGATATTGAGCCCTTGAAAGATAGCCTGGCTGATGAATTATCTGGCAAAAGGATTGATTACGTTATAGATCCTTCAGGAAAAAATAAGTTGCGCATACAACAATTTGCACCTATAGGTTCCAGTTACCTGGTAAACCAGGGTTCGGTTGCAGCTTTAAAACTAGAGCAGGATACACTGAATCTACTCTTAAAAGCAAATGGTACCGCAGGCGAACTTTTTAGAAATAAAAAAATTGGCTCTCATTACTTCAGGGTAAGTTTTTTTGTAAACAACCTGTCCAACCTGGCAACTTATATGGATGGAAGATTTCAGAACAGCATCCTTGAATTAAAGAAAAATGCAGACCATGTATGGATAAGAGGAAATGATGGAGTGATGCATGTTAAATCGTCTCCTAAGATATCGTCTAACCTATGGCGTGGGCAGGTAAACAATGGGGACTTACTTAACATCAGGCTCTCAGCCGATATACAGAACTATAAAAATTATTTTGTTCCATCACTCAGTTTAAGTGCAATAATAATAACCAATCGAAAAACAGTAAAACGTGAATACAGTTTTACAGGTGAATGGCATTTTACTTTTGCAAAAGATGATAAAGGAAAATTACAAACCTATAGAAACTCTTTTCTTACATTGGGATTCTACCAGACAAACACCAATAATATAAAGTCACCATTTGCGCTTTCTCCGGCATTATCTCTAGGATACCTTATAAAACAGAGAGGAGATATTTATGACAAACATACTTTCCGTTTGGGATTTGGAAGGGTTTCTCTATTAGGTGACAGGATAAAGATTGAACCCGTAGTGTACTTTCATGATTTTTTCAAAGGGGTTTCACCTGGGATACGCCTAAGCTTTTAGAGAACAGCTGTAAGTTATAAGTTGCAAGCTGTAAGTTGGTTTATTCGGTTTGGAGTTTGTTTTTAAAATTGAACATCACATTTTTAATTTTCAATAATCGACGTACAATATTAAATGTTCAAGTGATAAGTTCGTGATTCGATATTCCTTGTTCCTTGTTCGATATTCTATTAAGGCTGTTGCTTCAAAACAATTGTTCAATAATCGACGTACAATATTAAATGTTCAAGTGATAAGTTCGTGATTCGATATTCCTTGTTCCTTGTTCGATATTCTATTAAGGCTTTTGCTTCAAAAACAATTGTTCAATATTCGACGTACAATGTTCAATGAAATACAACTGTTTGTTTTCTCCGATGAGTATTGAATATTGAAGGTCGAATATTGAACATTGGATTAGGTAGTATAAGCGCATAGCCTTTACTAGCTTTGGTTAGTATTTTTAATTCGATGCTTTCGCCTCCACAGCCGGCGGGCTGCGTACCTGCACCGTCGCTCCTTTCCGCCGTTTGAAAAAATATGCTGCGCATTTTTTCAATTCCGACTTCGTCGGAACCCGACGGAAAGATGCGCTTTATGCAGGTACTGATAAAATTCGAAACGTTTTTACATTTAAAACTTAAGCCTGAAACCAGTTTGCACTTATTCTACCTAATCCTGTATTGAACATTAAAATCACGAACTTCGAAATCATAAAACACTTCAAACAAAACAAACAACTTAAACCTTATTATCGTTTATATTCATCAAAAAGTTAAACAGGTTCACTTCCGTCGGTATTTCTAATTTTTTCCTGAGCCTGTACCTGCTGATCTCTACACCTCTTACAGAAATATTCATGAGCTGGGCAATTTCTTTGGTAGATAAATTCATTCTCAGGTAAGCACTTAATTTTAGCTCATTAGAACTTAGCGTGGGGTATTTGTTTTTAAGCACAGAAAGAAAATCACTATGTACATTATCAAAGTGCATGGCAAATTGTTCCCATTGTTTATCGATCTTATCTTCTTCACTAATTACACGGATTATTTTTTTCACATCGTCAGCATCTTTTTCATTTCCGGGGTTATTCTTCAGCCTCACCATCTGATCCTTTATCTTTCCCAACAATTCCCCTTTTTGAACCAAGTGCATGGCAACAGAAGCCAGTTCTGTATTCTTGTGAGATATTTCTGCTTCAAGTTTTTCGTTTCTTAATTTCACGATCTCCTTTTCTGTTTTTTCCAACTCAAGATTATGCAGGTAAAGTAAGCGCTTTTGTTCTTCGTCATGCTTTTCCTGTTGTGCCCTGAATTTTCGTTTCAAAATAATATACAACCTGTAATTACCAACCACAAAAAGCAGCACATAAAGCGCATAGGCCCAATAGGTTTGATACCAGGGTGGAAGCACCGTGAAATTATAACTACCTATTGCAGATTCATTGCCGAGATTATTCCTGGCTTTTACTTTAAAAGAATAATTTCCTGCAGGCAGGTTAGTATATTCCTTTTCTGTTTTTCTGGAAAAGTCTGACCATCTTTCATCAAAATTTTCAAGATAATAACTGTATTCAATATTGGATTGTTGTGCATATACCGGGGAGGCATAATCGAAATGGAAAGAGTTCCATGAATGGCTAACCTTACTTCTCCTGTTGCCAGCCGCATCATTGTCCTCGTTTACTTCGCCGGTGTAGCCACCATAAAGAAGGCTATCTTTTTGATTCATTGCTTTTACTGAAGTGATCTGAACCTGTAGTGGATATTTTATCTTTTTATATTGTTCAAAATTGATATGATAAAATCCACGCTCCCCTCCTATGAATACATTGTTTTTATCAACCGGGTAAATATGTTCGAAACCACTTACAAATTTATTTGTCAGTTCAGGAAAGTAAATGATCTGCGGATTCGTTGAAGACATATCAACAACACCCATTATTTTATCAAATACAAACCAGATATTGCCTGAGCCATCCTCTTTTAAATACCTTATTTTTTTTCCATTGAAGATCCTGTTATAAAATTCAGAGGCTTGAAATTCATCTTTCTCTTCATCATATTCAAACAAGCCTTTCTCAGTTGCAAGTACAATATGATTTCTTACCTTAAAAATATAATTACCATTGGCAGAAAATATCCCTTCTTTACTTGTATAAAATTTCAATGCAGCCTTTTTGCCCTGTACCTGTACCCTGTATATACCTTTATAGGGATGTGCGATCCATATATTATTATTATCAACGCATACAAATCTTGCCGATTCAAAATAAGCATGCATGCTATCCTTTGCAAAAATTCCATTTGCATAATTATAGAAATTGATCCCCTGGTAAGTTCCAGCCAGCATTAATGATGATGGCGATACATTCGCATAAGGCAGGAAGGTCCAAAAACCTGTGCTATTGTCTAATATTTTCGCTACATTATCTTCAATAAGAAATGCCCCGTCATGATGCCCCATTAATAATTGTCCATTCACAACCGATAAATTCCACACCTGCCCCTTTGTATTCAATACTGGTTCAAAATCCCCTTTTATATAACTAAGGTCTTTTTCTTCATACAGTTTTGTTTTATAAAGCCCATTGGAAGTACCAATATATAGATTGTTATTAAAAATCGTAGCCGCATATCCTGAACCTTCATTGTAATAATCAGGATAGATATGTTTGACAGCATTATTATAGGCAATAAAATCAATTCCGTTGTCAAGGCCAAGCCAGAGATTTTTTTCTTTATCGAGAAAAATACCAAGTATATTATTATTCTGCAGGCCCTCTTTCCTGGAGAATTTTTGTACAAGATTTCCTTTTTTATCAATGATGTAGCAACCATCAAGATTTGTAACAAGCGCAATATGATCATCGTTCACCATCAGTGAAAATGAAATATGTGTAGCTGAAAGCTGATCCATGAATGGCGAGGTTAGCTTTACAATTTTATTCCCGGCAAGTATGTAAGCGCCATCTTTTACGGTTGTGAGAATGGCGCTATCCTGGCCGATCCCGGTTAATGATGTTGCAAAATAATCGTTGGGCAATTCAGATGTCTTCAAAAATGGTGACCACATGCCATTTTCAAACGAAAGCAAACCTTTGTCATCGTCCTGTGCAATAAGCCTGTCATTGCACAATGACATAAATTTCCAGTGATTGCTTTTATAAAAATTGCAATGATTGCCGCTTACCTGGTATATCTTTTCGGAGGTTTGAAAAAATATCGCATCCTTCCAAAAATATATTTCCCATACATCTGTAAATGATTTTTCTTCTTTTGGAAGCAATTCTCTTAAGGAATGGTATTTAAGCTCACCATTAATTGCCGGAGAAAAATATCCGAACTCATCCTGGCCCCCGACATATAATTTATTATCTGGCCCAAATTCCAAAGACCTTACGATACTATTATTGGAAAGTGGATAAGTCTTCCATTTAATTCCGTCAAATGTGAGTACACCTTCGCTATTTGCAAAATACAACACACCCTTTTTGTCCTGCCTTATCTTCCTGTTTTGTGCACCTCCTTTATACTCCTGTTTGGAATAATTAATAATATCAGGTAGCCCAATTGTATTTTGAGCAAGACAAAAATGAGCAGATAGAAGAAAAAAAACAAGTAAATAATTTTTCATCGCATAAAATTCAATGTGAAAGTAAGAAAAATAAGATGATGTAGTATTGAAGTAGTTAAAACAGCTTAAAAATCCTGTTTTTACATTTTTGATGTAGTAGTGATGTATTGATGTAATTGGCAGTTGTGAAAGCTAATGTTAACTTTATGTTATCAGAGAATACCAATTAACTCCTTTTTCTTACATCATTAAACAAAACGATTGCATATGAAAGTCAAAAAAGCACTTCTGCTATTTCTATGTTTTTTTGGGTTGGGGATCTCCCAGGTCCTTGCGCAAACAATCCAGGTTTCCGGGAAAGTAATTTCGAAAGCAACCAATGGTCCTCTTGAAGGAACAACCGTTTCCGTTAAAGGAAGTACTACTGCTACCACTACCGATAAGGATGGTAATTATAGTATAGCTGCACCATCTAAGGGTGCCGTACTGGTTTTTTCCTTTGCTGGAATGGTTTCTGAAGAAAAGACGGTTAAGAATGCCGGAACGGTGAACATTACACTTGCACAAAACAGTAACTCTTTGGAAGAAGTTGTTGTAATTGGTTACGGTACACAAAAGAAAAGTGTATTGACCGGTTCCATCTCAAGTGTAAAAGCAGGTGACCTGAATGATCAGCCGATTACACGTGTTGAACAATTCCTTCAGGGGCGTGCAAGTGGTCTGACCATTGCACAAAGTTCTGGACAACCTGGTTCAAGTTCTACTTTAAGGATCAGGGGTACTACTTCGCTAACCTATAGTGATCCATTATATGTAGTAGATGGTATTCCGGTTGACATTGGTGGTATTGATTATCTTAACCCTAGCGACATTGAATCAATAGAAGTATTAAAAGATGCAGCTTCTGCAGCTATTTATGGGACAAGGGCTGCAAGTGGCGTTATAATAGTAACTACTAAAAAAGGAAAGAATGGACGCATTGCTTTTAATTATAACGGTTATTTCGGCAGCCAGTCACCTGATAGAAGGCTAGACCTCCTCAACGCAACACAATATGCAACATTGCAAAATGAAGCATCTGTTGCAAGTGGTGGCCCGGTAAAATTTGATAACATATCACAATATGGTAAAGGTACTGACTGGCAGAAAGAAATTTTTAACAACCATGCTAAGATCAGCAACCAGGAATTTAGTTTGAGTGGCGGAGATGAGCGTTCAACTTTCTATACTTCCTTTGGTCTTTTTGATCAGGAGGGAATTGTAGCAACTCCTATCTCTAAATATAAAAGAATGAACATAAGGTTAAATGCCACACACAAAGCAAATCAATGGCTAAATGTTGGAACAAACCTTGGCTATTCGCACATTAAAAGTTCTGGACTTGGCAATACGAATAGTGAATATGGTGGCCCTCTTAGTTCTGCTATCAATATGGATCCGATCACACCTACTATCATCACTGATCCGTCTATTATAAATGCACCTAACAGCATTTATTTACCTAATCCAGATAACAGCCAGGGTGCTGGTATCGTTCGTGATGCTAATGGCAATCCATATGCTGTATCAAAAATTGTAGCACAGGAAATGTCAAACCCATTGGCTTATATTAAAACGCATTTAGGCAATTATGGATGGTCAGATAATTTTGTTGGAAATGCGTATGTTGAAATTGAACCAATTAAAGGTTTGAAAGTTCGTTCCAACCTGGGAGCTAAATATGCTTTTTATGGTAGTGAAAGTTTTTCTCCACTTGCCTATTTGAACGCTACTTCTATTACAAAGAATAATTCATTTTATTCCGAAAGTGATCGTTCAATGAACTATACCTGGGAAAATACAATTTCTTATACAAGAACTATAAAAGCAATACATCATGTTACTGCTTTAGTGGGAACCGGCGCTTATGTTGATAATTACATATCAAGAAATTCAGGCGTTACTTATAAAAATCTTACTGTAAATAATTTTGAAGAAGCCAAGTCTTTAAATTTTAGTATTACACCTGATAACGTACAGGCTTTTGCAAATCAAAATACCATTCATAAGGTAAGCTCTGTTTATGGAAGGCTTATTTATGATTATGGAGAAAAATATCTTTTCCAGGGAATTATCCGAAGGGATGGTTCAAGCAGGTTTGGTAGCAATAACAAATATGGTTATTTCCCTTCAGGCTCCATTGGCTGGGTAGCTAGTAAAGAAGACTTTTTCCCTAAAACCAAATATGTAAATTTCCTTAAGATCCGTGGCTCTTATGGTAAGACAGGTAGCGATAATATTGGCGATTTTAAATATGTTTCTACAGTCGGCGGAAATCAGAATTATACATTTGGAACCAATGATATTTATATCATTGGAGATGGCCCAAGCGGACTGGCTAATCCAGATTTACAATGGGAAGAAACAACCCAAACAGATATTGGTTTTGATGCGACTATTTTAAAGAACATTAATGTTGCTTTCGATTGGTACAATAAGAAAACAACGGGAATCCTTCAAACCGTAGTAGTTCCATTATATGTGGGAGTAGGTGGCTATACTGGTAATGTTGCAGATATGACAAACAAGGGTTATGAAATTGAATTGGGTTATCATAAAACCATTGCAGGTGTGAAATTTGGCATCACCGGAAATTACTCCCATCTTAAAAACAGGGTAACTTATTTAGGTGAAGGTATAGAATCTCTTGGTGGCGGTGCTGCATTACAATCAACTACTTACCCACTCACCCAAATTGCTGTAGGACATGCTATTGGTTCTTTCTATGGTTTTGAAAAACTGGGCATTTTCCAGACGCAGGCGGAAATAAATAGCTATGTAGACAAGGATGGCGGAATTATACAACCAAACGCAAGACCTGGTGATGTTAAATGGGCTGATTTAAATAGCGATGGCGTAATTGATCAGAAAGACAGGACTTTTATTGGTGACCCAACTCCTGATTATTCTTATGGCATTACAATTACCGCAGCTTATAAAGGTTTTGACCTGACTGTATTTGGCCAGGGTGCTGGTGGTAACGATATTTATAATGGCTTACGCAGGCTTGATATTGCGAATGCAAACTGGACTACAAAAGCATTAAGCCGTTGGACAGGAGCTGGAACATCCTATGATTTTCCACGCCTGACAAACGATGATCCAAACCATAACTTCAGTAATCCATCTTCTTTATATCTTGAAAAAGGAGATTATTTCAGAATAAAAGTGGTGCAACTAGGTTATACAATTCCAAATCGATTGTCAGAAAAAGTACACGTACAAAAACTTCGTATATACGTGAGCGGTAATAACCTTGCTACATTAACTAAATACTCAGGCTTTGATCCCGAAATCGGTGGAAGCAGTTACGGCATAGACCGTGGCATCTATCCGCAGGCACGTTCATGGACAGCCGGTTTAAACCTAACTTTTTAAATTTAAAATGCTTTTCATTATGAAAAAATCAATAAAAATTGTTGCAACGTGTTTTGCGGTAATGCCTTTTCTTGGTGCATGTAAAAAGAATTTCATTGAGATTCAACCAAATGGCAGTACCGTTCTTGAAACCAACTATTATCAAAATGCAGCCCAGGTACTCACCGGCCTTATTGCTACCTATGATCCATTAGGATCTGAAACAGGTAGCACTTACGCTGATAAGGTTGGTCTTTTGAATGCTGCGTCTGATGATTGTGGCGCAGGTGGAGGTAGCCGGAGTGATCAAATTGTATGGTCTGTTTGGGATGATTTTACCCTCACTCCTGCCCAAGGTCCTTCTGGCGATCAATGGGGACGTAATTACACGGGCATTTATAGGGCTAATCTTTTACTCAGTAAAATGGATGCTGCTATCCCTGGCCTTTCTGATGCACTAAAAGGGAGGTATACGGCAGAAGTAAAATATTTGCGTGCTTATTATTATTTTGATCTTGTCCGTTTATTTAAAAATATTCCCCTCATTACGGGACCATTAGCAACAGGGAATATTTACAACCAAACACAGGCCACTCCTGAAGCTGTTTATGCACAAATAGAAAAAGATCTTCAGGAAGCAATTGCAGAAACAAATCTTCCCGACGTAGTACCTGCTGATACTGAAGGTGGACGTGTTACAAAGGGTGCCGCAAAAGCGCTTTTAGGAAAAGTATATTTATATGAACAAAAATGGGCCGATGCTGCTACACAGCTTGCAGATGTCAATGGTACACCAGGCGGAACAAGCAGCTATGGTTATCATTTGCTGACAAGTTTCCCGGATATTTTTAAACCAACCAATAAATTCAATACTGAGTCAATTTTCGAAATTGTTCATACTTCACAAGCCCGCCAGGATTGGGGTTCATGGGGTGCATTTGAAGGAAACATCATGGTGCAAATGGTTGGACCAAGAAATTACAACGGCCCAATTTATGTTTCAGGTTATGGCTTCAACCCCATTACACAATCTTTGGTGGATGCGATCAGGAATGATCCACGTTATCCATATACTTTAGCAAACATTGATAGTATTGCACAAATTTCCGGCAACTCTTATGATGCAAATGGCCAGTATCAAAATACAGGATTTTTTGTAGAGAAATATGCACCAAAGGCTGAAAATCGTTCATCGCTTGGTGGATTGGGAGATCTTAATTATCCAAACGATTATATTGAAATTCGTTTGGCAGATACTTACCTGATGGAAGCAGAAGCGCTTGTGCAAAGCGGTGGCGGATCAGGCAGGGCTCAGCAATTACTGGATGCAGTACGTGCCCGTGTTGGTCTGGGAAGTGTAACAGTAAGTTTACCTAACATTTATGCTGAACGCCGTATGGAACTCGCTACCGAAGGCCATCGTTTCTTTGATCTTGTACGTACGGGCCAGGCTGCAACTGTATTAGCACCTTATGGATTTACAGCAGGTAAAAATGAAATATTGCCAATTCCACTGGGCGAACTAGCGAATACACAACTTGTACAAAACCCTAATTATTAATTTTTAATTAAATTCAATATGAAGAAGATAAATATTTTAATATCCAGTTTTGTATTGTTGCTGGTTTTTGGAAGTGGTTGCAAAAAAGATGGCATTGATGATGATGTATCTTTTGTGAATGGAATCAGCTCATCCAATTATTCAAAGATCTTCGATATCAGCAATGACAATTCAGGAAATGTAAAGATCACTCCTTTGGGAGATGGCGTTTCTACTTTTATAATCAATTTTGGAGAAGGGGGTGCGATGGATACCATTCAGCCCGGATACAATGCTACCCACTCCTATCCTGAAGGAAGTTACACAGTATCCATCATTGCAGTTGATCTTGCTGGTCATACTGTATCCACTGATTACCCACTAACGTTAACGTATAGGGCTCCCGAAAACCTGCAAATAAATATAGGAAGCGATATGACAGTTGGCGCAACTGCAGATTATGCACATTCCTTTTTAGTTTATTATGGTGATGTAACAAATGAAACCGGAACCCCAATGGCAGTTGGGGCTACACTCCCGGCGCATATTTATCCTGCTGGCGGCCCTTTCGATCTGAGAGTTGTTGCAGAAAGTGGTGGCGCTGCTACTACTTCTCAAACTAAAACCTTATTTGGTTTTCCACTTTCATTTGAAAGCCCAACGATGGATTACTTCTTTGGAACTTTCGGAAATGCTAATTTCAGTAAAGTTGCTAACCCCGCTCCGGGTGGTACAAACACCAGTGCAAATGTTGGCAAATATGAAAAAACGGTTGGTGCAGAAGTATGGAGTGGTACTTATAGCCCGCTGAACATTCCAATTAATTTTGCGCTTGGAAATAAAGTGAAAATGATGCTCTACAATCCTGATGCTGCAAACATTGGAAAGCTGGTAAATGTTGAACTTGAAGCTGCCGTTGCAGGTACTGGTGCAACAGCAAATGGTGTTGGTGTTTTAAAAGTTCCAATCACAACATCAGGTGCCTGGGAAGAATTGACCTTTGATTTCAGTACCATTGGTGCCATAGGCCCTGCTGCAAGATTTAATCAGCTCGTTTTACGATTCAATGACTCAGCTCCTGGCACGGGTGAAGTTTTTTACATTGACAACATAAGCCTCACAAACTAAAAAATACAATAATGAAAAATAACATTAAATACTTCGTAGTTCTTGCAACGCTTGTATTATTTATTGGCTGTAAAAAAACAGAATACAACATGGGAGCAATAACTGCCCCTACAAATGTTGTAATCAATACACAAGTGGTAGGCCAGGATGGAGCCAATCCTGATGGAGATGGTTCAGGAGATGTAAAATTTAGTATTACTGGTGATAACATCCTTGCTTATAAAATAGATTATGATGCGAACAATCCGGTAGACCTGGTTAATTTACCAAATGGTACAGTTACTAAAAAATATACTACCCTTGGAACAAATACATACACCGTAACTGCCGTAGTTTATGGCAAAGGAGGAACCTCCACTACTGTTTCAACAGATGTTACCGTTAAAAGTGATTTTACACCAGATGCATCTATCATTACCTCTCTTACAAATGATGCATCCAAAACATGGAAAGTGAATGAAGATGTTGCCGGTCATTTTGGTGTTGGACCGTGGTCTCCTGGTTCTGTTACACCAGAATGGTACGCTGCAGCTCCACATGAAAAGGCGGTATGTTGCCATTGCTTTTACAGCGCCAGATTTACATTTACAAAAGTGAGTGCAGGCAACTATACCCTACAGGTAGAAACACCAGAAGGGGCATTTACAAAAACAGGAACTTTAGCCGGGGGGCTGCCTGGTATTCCTGCTTCAGGTGCTGAAGCCTGCTACCCATACAGTGGTGGCACTTCTGCTTTCTCTTTCGTTCCTTCGGGCAGTGGCGTTACAGGTTCAGTTACTACCGGTGCGAGCATACTCCTTGGAGGTAACAATACATTCATAGGTTATGGTGCTTTACTTAAAGAATACGAAATATTTAATATCAATGCTACCGACATGTACCTCCGGGTGCAGGGAACAGAAACAGGTAACGCATGGTATTTAAAACTGGTAGCTCTTTAATAATAAATGATTTTTGTTTTGCTGAACACAACATGAGTTCATTAATAAAATGGACTCATGTTTAAAATAAAATTTATGAAAGTACTGATCCAGGGAATGATGATATGCTGCATAACACTTTTGTTATCCTGTAGTAAAAAATCTGATGGTGGAAGCACCTACATACCACCGGTAGTAACTCCAACAGCTCCAGTTGATCAGCACTGGACATTTGAAACAACACCAACATTCCAGGATGAATTTGATTATACAGGCGCCCCTGATCCAACCAAATGGACCTATGATCTTGGTGGATCCGGATGGGGAAATCATGAACTGGAAAATTATACAAATTCATTATCGAATTCAAATGCGGATGGAAATAATTTAAATATTACTGCTATCAAAGAAAGTAGCGGAAGCCTTAATTATAGTTCTGCAAGATTACTTTCTAAAGGTGCAGGCGATTTTTTGTATGGACGAATTGAAGTGCGTGCAAAACTTCCGGCTGGCAGAGGTACATGGCCCGCAATATGGATGTTGCCAACCGACTGGACATATGGTGCCTGGCCAAATTCCGGTGAAGTTGACATCATGGAACATGTAGGTTATGATCCTGGTAATGTACATTTTAGTATACACACCCAGAATTATAACTGGACCATTAATACACAAAAAACAACTACAGTAAATATCCCCTCAGCTTTATCGGATTTTCACAAATACCGTATTGACTGGACGCCTTATGCGATCAGGGCTTATTATGATGATAACCTGATTTACACTTTTGTAAATAGTGGTGCTGGTTCTGCTGTATGGCCCTTCGATCAGCGTTTTCATATGATGCTTAACCTGGCCATCGGGGGAGATTGGGGAGGCGCACAAGGAGTAGATGATAGTATTTTCCCAACTTCTCTTTTAATAGATTATGTGAGGGTATATAAAATGATCCAATAGCTTTTTAAAATTCCTGAAGTATCATGTTTTGGTATAAGAGAGAGATGATATTGACCAAGAGGTAATATCATCCTCTCTTTTTATCCCATGATTCATAAATCAATTTAAATGTCTTTAACCCGTCTTTACTTTTTTTTATTTTTCATCTTTGTTTCATACGAAACTACCGCACAGGGATACCTGCAGGCAGATGGAAAGAAAATTGTGAATAAAAATGGGGAAGTGATTTTAAAAGGAATGGGATTGGGAGGATGGATGCTGCAGGAACCTTATATGTTGAAATTAGAAGGCACTGTACTTGCCCAGTATGAAATAAAGGAAAAGATCACAGCACTTATTGGCCAGTCAAATACAAAAAATTTTTATGAGGCCTGGTTGTCCAATCATTGTACAAAAGCTGACATAGATTCGCTGGCCGCCTGGGGATTCAATGCTGTTCGCCTGCCCATGCACTATAACCTTTATACATTACCGGTAGAAGAAGAAAAAGACGGTAAAAACACCTGGTTATCTAAAGGCTTTGCATTAACAGATAGCTTATTAAGCTGGTGTAAAGCAAATCATATTTACCTGATACTTGATCTTCATGTGGCACCGGGTGGACAAGGCAATGATAATGCTATAGCAGACAGAGACAGTACCAAACCATCTTTATGGCAAAGCGACGCAAACAAACAAAAAACGATTGCACTCTGGGAAAAACTTGCTACCCGTTATTCAAATGAAGAATGGATTGGTGCCTATGATATTCTTAATGAACCCAACTGGGGATTTCAAAACACTTCGGATAAGCATGGCTGTGATGAAAATGAAAACGCTCCTCTAAAAAAATTATACAAAGACATTACTGAAGCAATCAGGAAGATTGATAAGAAACACATTATTATTATTGAAGGCAATTGCTGGGGTAATAATTATAATGGCATTTTCCCATTGTGGGATAATAATACAGTCATTAGTTTTCACAAGTATTGGAACTATAATGATAATGCCGCCATCCAAAAATTTTTAGATTACAGGGAAAAATACAATGTACCGATTTGGCTTGGTGAAACCGGTGAAAATTCCAATGCATGGTTCACCGATGTTATCAACCTGATGGAGAAAAATAAAATTGGCTGGACCATGTGGCCATTAAAAAAGTCAGGCATAAACAATCCTTTCCTGGTAAAAATAAATCCTGGTTTCCAGGACATCATCAATTATTGGAAAGGAATAGCTCCAAAGCCTGATGAAAAAACGGCTTATAAGAGCCTGATGGAATTTGCAACAAATACGAGAACAAAAAATAATATTTTCCAGGAGGGTGTTACGGATGCAATGGTAAGACAAGTGAAAAATGAAACCAGCATTCCATTCAAAGAAAACATCATTAAACCCAATGCCATCATTTTTGCGTCTGACTATGATATCGGCAGAAGCGGAATTGCCTATCATGATGTTGATTCTGCAGATTATTGGGTAAGTGTTACTACTAAAACGAAATGGAATGAAGGCGGGCAATACCGTAATGATGGCGTTGACATAGAAACTTGCCTGGATACAAAAACCAATGGATATAATGTTGGATGGATAGCCGATGGAGAATGGATGCAATATAGCCTGTATACTAATACTGATGTCACTTATGATATAAACATTCGTTCCGCTTCAAAAACAAACGCAGGAGAAATAAAACTTTTGCTTAATGATAATGAAGCAACCGGGATAACAACACTACCTCCTACCGGCGATTATCAAAAATGGCAAACAAGTACCATCCGCACTGTAAAGTTTTCTAAAGGATGGAACAGGATAAGGGTACTTGCTGTAAAGGGCGGATTCAATCTTAATTATTTTCAATTTATACCAATCGATAGCTCGGTAAAATCAAATTAATAAGTCATGGTAAAAAACGTTTTTTCTTTGAGGTCATCTTTATTGTTCGTATTGATTTCATCAGCAATGTTGGCAAATGCCCAGGTAAAGATTGATACGGCTGCAAAAATCAATGAGCTTATCACGCAAATGACCCTGGAAGAAAAAGTAAACATGATCCATGCTTCTTCTTCTTTTACTTCAGGTGGCGTACCACGGTTAGGCATACCTGAATTAGTAACATCCGATGGCCCGCATGGTGTAAGGCCCGAACATGGGCGTGGCTGGGATCTTTTAAACAACTTACCTGATTCATCAACTTATTTACCAACGGGTGTATGCCTTGCTGCAACCTGGAACCCACAACTGGGATATGCATTTGGTTCTGTATTGGGAAGCGAAGCTGCATATCGGGGTAAGAATGTGATCCTCGGTCCGGGCATTAATATTATCAGGACTGCTTTGAATGGAAGAAATTTTGAATACCAGAGTGAGGATCCTTTTCTTGTTTCAAAAATGGTGGTTGGATATATAAAAGGTGTACAGGACCAGGGTATTTCAGCTTGTGTAAAACATTACGCAGCCAACAACCAGGAGATATTACGTCATAGCATAGACGTAGAAATGAGCGAACGTGCTTTAAGAGAAATTTACCTGCCGGGTTTTAAAGCTGCCGTACAGGAAGGGAATGTCAATACTTTAATGGCTTCTTATAATAAATTCCGTGGGCAATGGGCGGCACAGAATAATTACCTGCTGAATCAAATATTAAAAAAAGAATGGGGTTTTAAAGGAATGATCATCAGTGACTGGGATGCCGTGAACAGCACCATGCAATCGGCATGGAACGGCATGGACCTTGAAATGGGAACAGATCTTCATATGCTTCCTAATCCTAAATACAATAAATTTTATTTTGGCGACACTTTGGTATCATTGGTAAAAACCGGCAGGCTGCCTGAATATTTACTGAATGATAAAGTAAGGCGCATACTTTATGTGATGTATAGAACAAACATGATCAATGGTGTAAAGAACAAAGGATCATTCAATACAAAAGAACACCAGCAAGCAGCTGCGAAGATTGCTGAAGAAGGAATTGTTTTATTAAAAAATGATAACAATACCCTACCCTTACAAAAAGACAAAATAAAATCCATTGCTGTCATTGGTTATAATGCAGAAAGGAAACAAGCGATGGGTGGTGGCAGTTCGCAGATCAGGGCTTTTTATGAGATCACTCCATTAGAAGGCTTAAAAAACCAGGCAGGGAAAAAAATTAAGATCAACTATTCACAAGGTTATAAAATAGAAAGAGGCGCAACTGCAGATGCTGCAATGATCGCGGCGGCTGTAGAAGCTGCTAAAAAATCTGATGTTGCTATTATTGTTGGTGGTTGGACCCATGGTTATAATTACGATGTCTGGTCTGACAATGCTTATGATGCAGAAGATTTTGACAAGCCAAATATGAATATGCCTTTTGGCCAGGATGAATTAATAAAAGCAGTACAAAAAGCAAATCCAAAAACGATTGTAGTATTAATGGGCGGTGGCGCTATAGATATGACACAGTGGGTAAATGGCGCACCTGCAATATTACAGGCATGGTATCCTGGTCTTGAGGGTGGTAATGCTTTGGCAAAAATTATTTTCGGTGAAGTAAATCCTTCAGGAAAATTACCGATGTCGTTTCCTAAAAAACTGGAAGACGAGCCTGCACATAAACTGGGAGATTATCCCGGTGATTCTACCACTGTTTATTATTATGATGATATCTATGTCGGCTACAGGTATTATGATACTTACAAAGTAGATCCTCAGTTCGCCTTCGGACATGGATTGTCTTATACAACTTTTGATTACAGTAACCTTAGTGTTACAGCAAATGGTAAAACAGCAACTGTAACACTAACGGTAAAGAACACTGGCAAAGTTGCAGGTGCTGATGTTGCACAGGTTTATATTAAACAAGAGCATTCCACATTACCAAGGCCGGAAAAAGAATTGAAAGGATTTCAGAAAGTATTTCTTCAGCCTGGAGAACAGAAAACAATTACAATAGAATTGAATGAAGCTGCATTTCAATATTTTAATGATGTACAAAATGAATGGGTGATTGAGCCTGGTATTTTTGATGTACTTGTTGGCAGTTCTTCGAGGATGATCAAATTAACTGGAAAAGTAAAAATGTAATAGACATGTTTAAAAAACTTTCATACAAGATCACAATGCTTTTACTTTTAATCAGTATTGCTGCACTCAGTTGTAGTAAAAGTAATTCAGGTACAGATACAAGTTCAATTCCACCCGTAATAATCCCACCTGTTGTTAATACAAATTCTGATGTATCTTCCTGGCTAACGTCAAGCGATAGAAGCTCATTGCTAAAGAAAGAAACAACTGCGCTTACTTTTAGTACTACAGCGAACAGTTACCCAATTATTAATGTTGATTCTACACAAAGCTATCAACAGGTTGACGGATTCGGCTATACGCTTACACAGGGAAGTGCGTATGTAATTAACCAAATGACTACATCTTTGAAAACTGCTTTGCTCAATGAACTTTTTGGAAGTACTGATAATAGTATCGGAATTAGTTACCTGAGAATTGGCATTGGCGCCACTGACTTAAGTAGCACCGTTTTTTCCTATGATGATATGCCTGTTGGTCAAACTGACTTGTTACTTACCAATTTCAGCATTAACGCCGATAACGATGTCGTTAGTCTATTAAAAGAAATCCTACTGATTAATCCGTCACTTAAGATCATTGCTGTTCCCTGGTCTGCTCCTGTATGGATGAAAGATAATAATAGTACAATCGGAGGTAATTTAAATACAGCTTACTATGATGTATATGCGAAGTATTTTGTAAAATACATACAGGCGATGCAGGTTCAGGGCATTACTATAAATGCAATAACTCCTCAAAACGAACCATTAAATCCCAACAACAATCCAAGTTTATCTATGACTGCTGCTCAACAGGCAGATTTTATTAAGAATAATCTTGGACCTGCATTTACCGCCGCCAGCATCACTACAAAG
Organism: Ferruginibacter sp.; assembly: GCA_039934735.1. Classification (GTDB taxonomy): domain Bacteria; phylum Bacteroidota; class Bacteroidia; order Chitinophagales; family Chitinophagaceae; genus Ferruginibacter. The sequence continues at coordinate 62,710 of JBDTLP010000012.1, forward strand.
ATCATTACATACGATCACAACTGCGATCGGCCAGATTATCCCCTTGCAGTTTTAAATGATGCAGCTGCCAATGCATATGTTGATGGAAGTGCCTTTCATTTATACGCAGGCGACATAAGTGCATTGTCACAACTTCATACTGCATTTCCAACGAAAAATGTTTATTTCACAGAACAATACACTGCATCATCAGGTAGTTTCGCTGTTGATCTTGCATGGCATTTAAAAAATGTGATCATAGGTTCAATGCGCAACTGGAGTAAAGTCGCTTTGGAATGGAATTTAGCAAACGATCCTTCATTCGGACCACACACACCTGGAGGTTGTACAACTTGCTTAGGCGCCCTTACGATTAACTCTTCTGCTGGCACCACCCGCAATGTTGGCTATTATATTGTAGCACATGCTTCTAAATTTGTGCCAGCCGGCTCTACAAGAATCTCAAGTGATAATAGTGGAACTTTTACTACTGCTGCGTTCCTAAGGCCTGATGGTAAAAAAGTGTTGATCGTTTTGAATGAAGGAAGCACCACCCAAAGTTTTAATTTAAAATTTAAAAACAAATGGGTTACTCCATCTATTCCTGGTGGTTCAGTAGCTACTTATACATGGTGATCATAAAGCATTAACAAAATGAAGTATATACTATTCGGATTTACGCTTATGTTATTTGGTTTATTGGCAGCAATAAGCAAGCCTACCGTGAGTGGATACACGAAAAGTAACGGCACATTATTTATTGCAAATAATGATACTGCTATAAAGTTCAGTAATGCCGGATACGATGCGCCTGGCTCCTATCCTGGTTATAAACTGGTATGGTCCGATGAATTCAATGGAAAGTCATTGAATGAAAGCGACTGGACTTTTGAGAACGGCGATGGTTGCCCTGGTAATTGTGGATGGGGAAATCATGAATTGGAATTTTATACTTCAAAAAATGACAACCTTTTTTTCCAGGAAGGTAAGATGATCATACAGGCAAAAAAAGAAACGTTGAGTGGAAAAGAATATACGGCTTCAAAAATTGTTAGCCGCGGAAAGAAAATATTTAAGTTTGGAAGAATTGATTTTCGTGCAAAACTTCCAAAGGGTCAAGGAATATGGCCCGCCTTCTGGATGATGCCTGAAAAAGATCTTTATGGCGGCTGGCCAAAAAGTGGCGAGCTTGATATAATGGAAATGATCGGCAAAGAACCAAATAAAACTTATGGCACTTTGCATTTTGGTCCTGGACCCGGCAGTGTTCAGCTTGGAGGAAATCATGCATTGCCTTCAGGAATTTTTAATGACGAATTTCATGTGTTTTCTCTTGAATGGAAAAAGGATGAAATAAAATGGCTGCTTGATGGAAAAGTATATTCCACGCATACCATTTCTGAATTTGGTTCAAACAAATATCCTTTCAATGAAGATTTCTTTTTTATCATCAACCTTGCAGTAGGTGGTGATTGGCCTGGCAACCCCGACAATACTACTTACATGCCTCAATCATTGATTGTGGATTATGTGAGAGTGTACCAATAGTTTTTTTTCATATGCGTTTTAAGTTAAAGCACCACAACCCGGATTTCTATCCGGGTTTTTCTAAATTTAAAAATGATCTTCAAATAGATTTAAGAACTTTACATCAGAAATGAAATTCATCTACATACTAATATTATTATTCATCAGCATTGGATCAAGTGCACAGCTTTGCCAGGGTAGCCTGGGAGATCCTATCATTAATATAACTTTTGGCGCCGGCAGTAATCCGGGACCACCATTAACTGCAGTTACTGGTTATAGTTATATTACATCTGATTGCCCCAATGATGGTTCTTATACTGTAAGAAGCAATTCATCTTCTTGTTTTGGTGGAAATTGGTACAACATTAATAGTGATCACACAGGAGACACCGGTGGCTATTTTATGTTGGTAAATGCCGCAATCGGCCCGAGCGTTTTTTATATTGATACAATACGTGGGCTTTGTGGCAATACCACCTATGAATTTGCAGCATGGATCATGAATGTGAGTATACCTCAATCCTGTTCAGGAAGCTCTATTCTTCCAAACCTTACTTTCAGAATAGAAAAAACAGACGGCACTTTATTACAAACTTACAATACCAATGATATTCCTACTTTACCTGCACCTACCTGGAGCCAGTATGGCTTTTTTTTTACAACGCCAGCTACAATTCCAGACATTGTAGTAAGGATCTTTAATAATGCAAGTGGAGGCTGTGGCAATGACCTCGCTATTGATGATATTACTTTTCGTCCTTGTGGCCCTTTGCTGACACCTACCATCGTTTCACAACCAACAAGTACAGTTTCCATTTGTGCAGGAACGGCAGGTTCATTTAATTTTACTTGCCAGGTATCTGGAGGTTTTACCAATCCATCTTATCAATGGCAGGAAAGCACAAATGGAGGCACCTGGTCTGATATTCCAGGCGAAAATGCTATTTCTATGGTAAGTAATTTTCCAGCTAATGCTCCTATTGGCACCTATACCTTTAGGTTAGCAGTTGCGGAAGGAGGAAATTTAGGCACACCTCAATGCAGGATTGTTTCAACTCCCCTGACAATTAAGATTGTTGCACCACCTGTAACAACTGCCAGCAGCAACAGCCCTGTGTGTGCAGGAACTTCACTCCTACTAACGGCAACAGGTGGTAGCACTTACCAATGGTCAGGCCCGGGTGGATTTACCGGAAATGGTTCTCCCCTTTCTGTTAATAACATACAGCAATTACAGCAAGGTAAATATTATGTACTTGTTCAAAATGACCAGGGTTGCCGGAATCTTGATTCAACACTTGTTGTTGTTAACCCGGCCCCCGTTGCAACTACAACATTTAGTGCAACAGATATCTGTCCTGGTGATAGCGTTGCATTTTCAGCTGCCGGAGGTATTGCTTATGAATGGCAACCAGCAGAAGGGCTTTCTTCTACTGTTATTCCATCGCCACATGCGTCACCTTCCAATGACGTACAATACAAAGTGATTGTTTCAAATTTAATTGGATGTACTGATACTGCATATATAGATGTAAATGTTATAGAACCACCACATGCTGATGCAGGGCCAGACAGGTCAATGCTTGAGAACGAACCGATAACATTAGACGCAACAATAATGGGTGATAATTTTACTTATTACTGGTCCGCTTCGCCTTACATAAACAATACAACCCTATTACAACCACAGGTAAATCCTCCTATTGATACAAAATTTATTTTGAATGTGAATTCCGGTTGCGGTTCATCTACGGATACAGTAAAAGTATTTGTGTATAAGGATATATTTATTCCAAGTGCATTTTCACCAAACGATGATGGCACAAATGATAGCTGGTATATTCCTTCATTGAATGCATTTAAAGAATATGAACTTACCGTTTTTGATAGGTATGGCGAGAAGGTATTTTCTCTTAAAAATGAGAACAGACGCTGGGATGGAACATTTAATAAAAAGCGGCTACCCGTTGGCGCTTATGTGTATTTGCTGGTTATAAAAAAATATATCAATCCTTATAAAGGAACAGTGATGATAATAAGATAGCAGGGAAATGTAAAATGCAAAACAATAAATGTAAAATGCAAAAGTTGAACTGTCCGAAGCTTAACTTTTACATTTTGCATGCTACATTTTACACTTAACTAACTCCTCAAACCTGCGATCAGATTAATGGTAAGTGCAACTACAAAAGTATTTAATGCAAATGCCAGAAGGCTATGTGCTAATACTGTTCTCCTAATGCGTCGGGAAGGTATCTCCACATCCGATACCTGGAAAGTCATACCAATTACAAAAGAAAAATAAGCAAAGTCAATATAATCAGGTTCTTTATTTCCAGGAAAATTAAGCTCGGCTGATTTGTCTCCTTTGTGATCTTCATAATACATATGAGCATAATGAAATGTAAACAATGTATGTACCATCGCCCATGATAATATCATACCAGTAACAGCAATTATCAAAGTCAAAACTTCATATCCTTTCTCCTGACTTTTAGATGTCATCAACAGAGCAACTGCAATCATACTTGCTAAACTCGTTATTAAAATACTGCTTAAAACAAATCCCCTGCTTCCGTCATCTTTGTTGGCTACTCTAACGATTACTTCCTGCTTCCGCGTAAAAAAAACAATCCAGCATATTACTAAATAAGAAAGAGCAAATACATCCCAGAAAATAGTACTGCTAAGGAGGAGTCCGCAATTATTTTTCCAAATGAAATAAAATACAGATGAAGCTATAATAAAGCTTACCAATATTCTCCGCAAAGGATGCATGCGTAAAAAAATATTTGCTTCTGTTTTTTTTGCTGGAGCAGACATAACTGGTAATAGTATTTTAATTAAAAAAGAAATTTACAGCTTATTTCTATCACATTAATATAAATGTAAATAATACCATGCATTTGTTGGAAGCTATGTCGCTTGTATTTCTTCGTTAACAAATTTTTAAATCTCTCTTTTTAAACCCACAACATCGTTTTATATCTGATCGTGCCGCTAATCAAATTATTTATTTATGAAACGCTATTGTATTCCCATTTATATCATTTTATTTTTTACTTCTGAAATTACCCATGCACAGGTGATTTTTGTTCACCCCCGAACTTCTTATGGCTATCGTTATCGAAGGCCACATGCCAGGCAAAATAATTCTCAAAGACAAATGCTTCCTAAATTTGAACCATCCGTGAATCTCTCCATTGGTTATGGTTTTCCAAATGTTGACAAAGAAGCGCTTGCAAATTTTTCCGGTCTTCGCCAGGGAAATGTAATGCAGACAGGGCCTGTCACTGGTTCACTTGATTATCGCTTTAGCCGAAGCATGAGCATTGGCGTACTGGTTACTCATGGCAAAGTAAATACCCCTTATTATGATTATTATACAGGAGTAAAATCTTTAGACGGTTCCCTCGATAATTGGGCATTTATGCTAAATATTGTAAGGTATATTCCAATTGCCGATTCCAGGATCACTCCCTATATCAGAACTGCCATTGGTGTAAATAACTGGAAGCAGGATTATACAAGTACAAACGGAAGTAAAATAAATTATGTCTCCACACCATCAGACTTTGCCTACCAGGCAGGCATAGGTGCTAATATCAGTTTAAGTAAAAATGCAGGATTGTTTTTAGAAGCTGGATATGGGAAGTATATTTTGCATGGTGGATTGTCGTTTAAGTTTTAATTTTCTAACTACATTATTTTTACCACGGAGGAAAAGAAGTTTTTATTTTGCGTTTCACGGAGTTTTTTTTAATTACGAATAACTCTGTAAAACTCATCCTTAAACTTCTTTTACTCTGTGGTAAAATTTTTGCTTTATTTTTTTTCCACAAAATCTTTCAACGAAGTTTGAACCAGGTAAGTCCATCCTTCAACAAAACTTTCTTTTGCAAAAGCAAAACCAGCAGGGAAAGTTTCTAATCCCACATGTGTTAATACAAGCTTTGTATTTTCTCCTTCGGTAAATAATTCAAATGTTACAAATGAAATTCCTTCATAGCCATCATAACGCCAACTATAAGAAATTTTCTTTTCAAATACCACTTCAGTGATCCTGCATAAATGAAGATAGGTTTCACCTTCTTTCCCTTTTCCTATAAACTGGAATTCAAATCCTATTTCCGGTTTAAATGCGGAAAGATCAAAATACCATTGTTTCATCTGTCTTTTATCAGTAATTGCTTTCCATACTTTGGCAATGGGTGCCTGGTATGTTTTTTCAACGATCACGGCATCTTTTTTCATTTTACTTTCTTTTTAATTGATTTATTTTTTTTGCCCTGGAACTTGCCTGTGATAAAAATTTACCCAGTGCATCCAGTTTTAAGTTCCAGAATTTATCAAAGTGATCCATCCAATCCTGCAATTCGCTAAAACCCTCCTGCTGTAGTTTGCAATAACGCTCCCTGCCTTTTACCTCGATGAAAATAAATCCTGCAGAACAAAGAATCTTTATATGTTTTGAAACGGCAGGCCTGCTCATATCAAAATTCTCTGCCAATGAGTTGATCGTTAAACTATTTTTAGAAAGCAGGTTCAGTATCTGCCGCCTGTTTGCATCAGCAATGGCCTGGAAAGGATCTGCAGCAATTTGTTTCATGTTTTACAATGTTAATTTGCGTAACTAAAAAGTTACACAAATGTATGTGTAACTTTTTAGTTACGCAAATTTTTCTTTTTATTAAAATTGTTCCGGGATTTTATTGGAAGCTGTAACCGGTTCTTATACCAATTAAATTAGAGCTGTACCAACAAAAAATGTCAGGCTGAGGCACTCATAAAAAAATTAAGCTCTTTGTAAATGACATAGCAGA
>JBDTLP010000013.1:0-67110 GCA_039934735.1 Ferruginibacter sp.
GCCTGCTTTCCATCACAGCAAGCCTTAAACGCAGCCCGAATAGCGATCTCTGTTTTACCAAAACCGACATCACCACACACAAGCCTGTCCATGGGAGCAGGTTTCTCCATATCTCTCTTTACATCTTCACTTGCTTTGGCCTGGTCGGGCGTATCTTCATAAATAAAACTTGCTTCCAACTCGGTCTGCATATAATTATCCGGGCTGTGTGCAAATCCTTGTTGGCTTTTGCGTTGAGCATATAATCTTATGAGGTCGGTGGCAATATACTTTACCTGTCTTTTTGTTTTTTCTTTAAGCTTGTTCCATACATCACTACCCAACTTATTCATCTTGGGTATGGTTCCTTCTTTGCCGCTGTACTTGCTTATTTTATGGAGCGAAGAAATATTTACATACAACAGGTCACCATCTTTATATTGTATACGAACGGCTTCCTGCATACGCCCGTTCGCTTCAATTTTTTGTAAACCACTATAAACACCAACGCCATGATCAATATGCGAAACATAATCTCCCGGTTGTAATTCACGAAGTGTTTTAAGTGTGAGTGCTTTGTTTTTACTAAATGCCTGTTTAACCCTGTACTTATGATAACGTTGAAAAACCTGGTGATCTGTATAACAAATCACTTTCAGATCATCATCAATAAAACCTTCATGAATAGAAACAGGAATCGGTGTGACCTGCAATTCAGCTTTAAGATCAGTAAAAATAATATGAAGCCTTTCTAATTGTTTTGGATTTTCCGCAAAGATGAAAATGTTGTATTTGTTATTTTCATATTCTTTCAGATTTTTAATCAGCAAATTAAATTGCCGGTTGAAAGCTGGTTGTTCTTTTGTTGAAAATTGAATATTAGAAATTGTATTTTGAGCATTCGGAAATAGCGACTTATTTCCAATCTCAATTATATGTTTTAATGCAATTTGTTTTTGAATATCAACAGCTTTTACAAAATCAGCAAAACTAACCTCAACCTTACGATTAATATCATTGTCATCATCATCGGTTGCCTGCCGTTTGTCGTTTGAGATCGACTTCACTGTCTCAAGAAAAATTTCCAAATCTTCTTCCTGCTGCTCAATTCTTTCTTTAATAAAATTCCAATCCTCCATCCATATCACTGTATTCTCCGGAAGAAAATCGAGCAATGAAACTTTTTCTCCGCTTTCAAATTGCGTTTCTACATTGGGAATAATACTTACCTGTAATAATTTTCTTTCACTCAATTGATTTTCGGGATCAAATATCCGGATGCTGTCAACTTCGTTTCCAAATAATTCTATGCGATAGGGTTTTTCATTTCCGAATGAATAAATATCGAGTATGCCTCCACGTATGGCGAATTGTCCTGGCTCATAAACAAAATCTGTTCTAACAAAACCATGTTGAACAAATCTTTCAAGCATTCCATTTACATCCAATATATCTGCCTGTTTGATACTGATGATATTTTCAGAAAGCGTTTTTGATAAAACTACTTTTTCAAATAAGGCTTCAGGATGTGTAACAATGATCTTTTTATTTCCGCCTGTTGCGATCTTTGTCAATGCTTCTGTTCGCAGCATTACATGACTGCTATTTAATAACTGGTAATTTTTTTTATTCTTAAATGAAGATGGGAAATAAAATATATCCAACGCATTGGTAATATTCTCCAATGTATTTTGAAAATACGCAGCTTCTTCAGCATCTCTTAAAACGACCAGGTGATTTGTTTGTGCGGTTGCCGGATGACTATAAACAGCAGCGATTAAAAATTGAGAAGCGCTTCCATGAAGCCCGGATAAATGAGTATGGGTCGGTTTAGACAAAGTGATCCTGTCCGCTATCTGAAAACAGCGGGGGTCATTTTTATAAAAACGCATCAACACGTCGAGATTCATTCTGCTCTTTCTTTGCCAGTTGCAAATATAATTAAGAATTATGAATGTAGAATTATGAATTGGTGCTTTATCGCTGTGATACTAAGCGATTCCCGGAATTATAAGAAAAACTTTAAGTAGTACAAACACATTCATAATTCTACATTCATAATTCTTAATTCCTGTCCTTTCGAAAACCGATATTTACCAAATACGTTAAAGCTGATAGTACTATTTTTGTACCCTTAAAAAAAACTTATGGCCTTACAACCATGGCGTATTGCAAAAATAACCAGGATAGAAGATGAAACCAGTGATACAAGAAGATTTTGGTTTGAAGTACCTGAGTTAGATTCATTCGATTTTAAACCGGGACAATTTGTAACATTCGATCTGCCGATTCACGAGAAGCAAAATAAGAGATGGCGCAGTTACTCCATTGCATCATGGCCCGATGGTACAAATGTTTTTGAACTTGTAATTGTATTAGATAAAAAAGGAGCAGGCACCCCATTTCTTTTTCATGTGAAAGTTGGCGATGAATTAAGCTTCCGTGGTCCGCAAGGTGTTTTTAATTTACGAGAACCGATGGACAAAGATATTTTTATGATATGCACCGGCACAGGCATCGCTCCATTCAGAAGCATGATTCATCATATTAAAAATGCCGGACTGGAATATAAGAATGTAAATCTTGTTTTTGGGTGCCGTACGCAAGAAAGCTTACTATATTATAAAGAATTTTCAGATCTCCAAAAAACAATGCCTGGATTTAAATACATACCAACATTATCCAGAGAGGAATGGGAAGGAAGCACAGGTTATGTTCATGCAGTATATGAAGCATTGTGTAAAGACAGGCAACCCGCCAATTTCTTTTTATGTGGATGGAAAGGGATGATTGATGAAGCAAAAGCCAGGATTTTGGAAATGGGTTATGATAAGAAAGATATTCATCTTGAAATATATGGATAAATGTATGATGTAAGATGTATGATTTTAATACAACTTCTATTTATACATCTTAAATCTTAGATCATACATCTTACATTGTTGTTGGTTAGATTATTTTCATTAACTTGTCACATATACTAACCAACAGTAGTGATTTATGGGTGCTTCTTCGATGATTATCTTGATCCTTGCTGCGCTTGCCTTTTCTGCTATAGCTATTCTTGTCGCAAAAATTGTGACCAAAGCCACTACCAACAAACAAAAAGGCGAACCTTACGAGTGTGGTATTCCTACTATTGGTAAAACATGGGTTCAGTTGAGCGTTGGCTATTATTTATTCGCACTTATCTTTTTAATTTTTGATGTGGAGCTTGTTTTCTTATATCCATGGGCAGTTGTGGCAAAAGCTACGGGTTGGTTTGCCATGGTGGAGATCGTGATTTTCTTTTTTATTTTATTCGTTGGATTTTTATATGCACATAAAAAGGGCGCTTTGAAATGGACGTAGAGAGTTATGAATTCTGAGTGCTGAGTTTTGAGTTGGTAATTTTTTGATTGAAATTATTTATCATTTTGGCAGAAGAAAAAAACATAGCGAAGAATTTTCCGGGGCAGATTGAAGAATTGCCAGGTGGGGGAATTGTGTTGAGCAAACTTGACGAGTTGATTAACTGGGCACGTTCCAATTCTTTATGGCCACTCACGTTTGCGACAAGCTGCTGTGGTATTGAGATGATGGCAGTTGCATCTGCTAAATATGATTTTTCCCGTTTTGGTTTTGAAGTAGCAAGAGCTTCACCAAGGCAGGCTGATGTAATTATTATTGCAGGAACCATTGTAAATAAAATGGCACCTGTTCTTAAAAGATTATATGATCAAATGGCTGATCCAAAATATGTGATTGCCATGGGTGCATGTGCTATTAGTGGCGGCCCCTTTTTCTATAATACTTATTCTGTTGTAAAAGGTGCTGATCATGTGATACCTGTGGATGTTTATGTCGCCGGTTGTCCGCCAAGACCGGAAGCACTCTTACATGCGTTGATGAGTTTGCAGGATAAGATTAAGATGGGAATGACGAGGGAACAGATTAAGGGAGTTTAGAGTTGTGAGTTGTACGCAGGGGTTTGGTGTTATCACCAACCACAGGTTAATGGCTGGTGATAACACCAGGCCATGGCAGGAGTTGTGAGTTGTGAGTTGTACGCCGTGGTTTGGTGTTATCACCAACCACAGGTTAATGACTGGTGATAACACCAGGCCATGGGAGGGAGTTGTGAGTTGTGAGTTGTGAAAAATTCAATTCGTGAAATTCGTGCAAAAAATTCGTGTTTAAAAATTCGTGTTTTATACCAATGCTGAACGAAGAATTAAAAACCAAAATTACTGAACTGCTTGCTAATGCTGTTTTTGATGAAACAGGTGAATGGCTAAATATTACTATTGATTCAAAAGATTGGTTGTCTTTTGCCAATCATCTTCGCAATGAAGATTCATTATACTTCGATTATCTTTTTTGTGTTACCTGTATAGATTGGAAAACGCATCTTACAATGACTTATCATTTGAGTTCAACACAGTACAGGCACAATATTGTTATAAAATCAAATCTTGATAGAAACATTCCTGGAATAGAAACAGTAAGTCATATTTGGAGAACAGCCGAGTTTAATGAACGTGAAGCGTATGAAATGTTTGGTGTGAATTTTTTAAATCATCCTGATCTTAGGTTATTAATATTACCTGATGGCTGGGAAGGAAGGAACCCAATGAGAAAGGATTTTGAAGATCCGATTAATATGATCAAACTATAGCCCCCTCTATCTCCCCCGAAGGGGGAAGAAACACAATAGATGACGGCAGAGATTGATATTATTTCTTTACTTAATAAAAAAATGTTTAGAGAAACTGAAATATTACAAAGTTCGCAAGTCTCCCCTTTCGGGGGAGATTTAGAGGGGGCCGGCGATATGGTCATCAATGTAGGTCCCCAACATCCTGCTACACATGGTGTATTACATTTAGTAATTACATTGAATGGAGAGACAATCAAAAAAGTAGAACCACATCTTGGATATATTCATCGCTCTATTGAAAAAATGTGTGAGAGCTTAACCTACCGGCAATTCATATACGTAACCAGCAGAATGGATTATCTTTCTTCACACATCAATAACCATGGTTGTGCATTGTGTGTAGAAAAAGGAATGCAGATTGAAGTTCCGGCAAGAGCGCAGGTGATAAGAGTGATCATGGATGAACTGACAAGAATAGCTTCTCATGAATTATGGTGGGGTGCAATGGCGATGGACATCGGTGCATTCACACCTTTCTTTCATGCATTTCGGGAAAGAGAAAGCATCAATGATATTATGGAAGAAACCTGTGGTGCAAGATTAACGATGAACTATATGGTGCCTGGTGGTGTGATGGCAGATATTCATCCCAATTTTCAAAAAAAAGTAAAAGACTTCATTGCATTTTATAAAACAAAAATCGATGAGTCTGATGAATTACTCACCGGAAACATTATTTTTCAGAATAGAATGAAAGGCGTCGGAGTATTATCAAAAGAAGATGCAATCTCATTTGGTTGCACCGGTCCAACGGCGAGGGGTAGTGGCGTTCATTGTGATATCAGAAAATTATATCCATACGAAGTGTACGATAAGATAGAATTTGATGAAATACTTGAAACAGCCGGTGACTCTTTAGCCAGGTACATGGTTCGCCTGCGTGAAATAAAGCAATCAATAAGAATAATAGAACAGTTGATCGATAATATTCCCGAAGGAGATTTCCAGGCAAAAACAAAAGCTGTTTTGAAATTACCCAAAGGAGAATTTTATTCAAGAGTAGAAACAGCAAGAGGAGAGTTTGGTGTGTACATCGTAAGTGAAGGCACAACTACACCTTACAGAATTAAGTTTCGTTCACCTGGTTTTGCAAATCTTTCTGCCCTTGATCGCATGGCACGAGGCGGAAAGTTAGGAGATTTGGTGGCTATGATGGGGACGTTGGATTTGGTGATACCGGATATTGATAGATAAAAATAAATAAGGAATAAAAAATGTCAAATAAGAAATAAGAAAGTAAAATATGGAACGAATATTACTTCCTTATTTTTTATTTCTTATTAAATATTTCTGATTTCTATGTGGAGCTTATCAAACATAACAAACTCAATTAACAGCTGGTTGAATGCAACATTCAATCCAACACTGGCACTCATACTTGAGATGGTCATTGCAGGTGTATGCGTGATAGGTTTGTTTGCAACACTGGGTTTGATACTGGTATTGATGGAAAGAAAAGTTTCTGCATGGATGCAGATCAGGCTTGGGCCAAACAGGGTAGGTCCGAAAGGAATTTTGCAATCATTGGCAGATACATTAAAACTATTGGTGAAAGAAGGGCTTACTCCAAATGGCGCTGATAAATTTTTATTCAACCTTGCTCCGTTTATCGCCATGATCGTTGCGATGTTGTTACTTGCACCAATCGCATTTGCAAAAGATTTTCAATTGTGGAACCTGAACATTGGTGTATTATATGTATCAGCAGTTTCTTCCATTTCGGTAATAAGTATTTTAATGGCAGGCTGGGCAAGCAATAATAAATATTCATTGATGGGTGCAATGAGAAGTGGTGCACAGATCGTGAGTTATGAATTATCAGCAGGACTTGCCATATTATCAATCGTTGTATTAACGGGTAGTTTGAATTTGAATGATATCATTCTTTCACAGGCAAATGGCTGGTGGATATTCAAGGGACATATTCCTGTTCTAATTTCTTTTGTAATATTTTTAATTGCAGTAACGGCAGAGACTAACCGTGCTCCTTTTGATCTTGCAGAAGCAGAATCAGAATTAACAGCAGGATTTCATACAGAATATTCAGGGATGAAATTTGCTTTGTTCTTTTTGGCAGAATATGCAAACGTATTTATTGTATGTGCCATTGGGGCAACATTATTTCTTGGTGGCTGGATGCCTTTTCATATTGGTAGCTGGCAGGCTTTTAATCATGTGATGGATTATATTCCATCCAGCATCTGGTTCTTTGGTAAAACTTTTTTTCTGATATTTTTGATTATGTGGTTCAGGTGGACATTTCCACGTTTGCGTATTGACCAGTTATTAAATTTAGAATGGAAATATTTGTTGCCGATAAGTATGTTTAATATATTGTTGGTGACGGCGATGGCGATATTGAAATGGCACTTTTAAAAATAATTAAGAATTATGAATTAAGAATTAAGAATTATGAATGGTACTTTTTAATTTATAGCTCTAAAAACAACTGATCTGAAAAATGGTAGTATAATTATTAATAATTGAATTATGAGTTTAAACTTCAGGGTTTAGTGACAAACTCATAATTCATAATTCTAAATTCATAATTCTTGTTCTTAGTAAAGTACATAAAAGAAGTTTTCTCCGCAGTAAAATCCCTGCTCATTGGCATGCGCCGTACGGGTTATTATTTTACGCATCATAAGGAGATCATTACACAACAGTATCCTGATAACAAGGATACGTTGAATTTGCCTGAACGATTTAAAGGTGAAGTGGTAATGCCGCATGATGAAAAAAATGAACATCGTTGTACGGGTTGTACTGCTTGTGAATTGGCTTGTCCAAATGGAACAATCAAAGTAATTACAAAATTTGATATTTCGCCCGAAGGAAAAAAGAAAAAAGCAATTGATAAACTGGTTTATCATCTTGAATTGTGCACCATGTGTAATTTATGTATAATAGCTTGTCCTTCGGATGCGATCGTGATGGCACAAACATTTGAGCACAGTGTTTTTGATAGAAGTAAATTGACAAAGGTTTTGAATAATGAGGGTTCGAAAATAATGGATGGAGTTGAGTAAATGTAAAATAAAAAATGTAAAATGTAAAAGTGTGACGTTGTTATACTTTGATTTTTAAAATGAGCGGATCTACAGTTATATTTTATATGTTAGCGGCACTTACATTGGTGAGTGCGATTTTGTCTGTAACCACCAGGCAAATATTTCGTGCGGCTATTTTTCTTTTATTTTCATTGATAGGAATAGCAGGACTTTACTTTTGGATGCAGTATGAATTTATTGCCGCAGTACAAATTGTCGTGTATGTTGGCGGAATAACAGTATTGATCATCTTTTCTATTTTCCTTACACAACAGGCAGGTGAATTATTACCCACGCAAAAGGCTGGACGAAAGTTATTTGCTGCATTGGCAGCATTTTGTGGTTTTGCACTGACGATGCTACAGGTTTACCAACACAGTTTTAATAGAACAAACAATGAATCGATAGAACCCAATGTTGTAAATATCGGTAACAAAATGTTAAGCACCGGAGATGGAGGCTATGCATTGCCGTTTGAATTAGTGAGTATTTTATTATTGGCAGCATTGGTGGGTTGTATTGTAATTGCGATGCGTAATAAATCAAGTGAAAAAACTACTGACCAGGTAATTAGTAATATTGAAGTTTGATATTTAAAATATGATTGAACCCGGCTTATACCATTTATTGTTTATCAGCGCAGCATTATTCTTCATTGGCGTGTTTGGTTTTTTCACAAGAAGAAACCTCGTCATCATGCTTATGAGTATAGAGTTGATACTAAACAGTGTGAACCTAAACTTTATTGCTTTCAATAAATATTTATGGCCAAATAAACTTGATGGATTATTCTTTACCATATTTATCATTGCCATTGCTGCTGCAGAAGCTGCTGTTGCGATAGCGATCATTATTAATTTGTATAGAAGCCATAGGTCGATAGATGTTGAAAATGCGGAAGAAATGAAATTTTAAAAAGTTATTTGTTTGGAGTTTGGTGTTGGTTAGCTAACACCAAACTTCAAACGCCAAACAAAACGTGACTGCTTAATGCCCAACGCAACTTACATAGCTTTAATTCCTCTGCTACCACTGGTCGGCTTTTTGCTATTGGGATTATTTGGAAGGAAGTATATTAAAAATGCATCCGGCATCATCGGTACATTATTATTATTGGTATCAACAATATTAGCATTATATGTTGCGTATGGCTATTTCTTTGATTATGGAAAAGTAAATGGCATTTATCAAAAATTGGTTCCATTAAAATATACATGGCTTGAATTTTCACCAGGTGTTTCGATTGATATGGGCATCATGCTCGATCCGATATCAGTAATGATGCTGGTAGTAGTAAGTTTTATTTCATTGATGGTGCATATTTATAGCTTGGGTTACATGAAAGGTGAAGAAAGATTTCCTGTTTATTATTCATTTCTCGGGTTATTTACTTTCTCAATGTTGGGTTTGGTGATCGCTTCAAATATATTCCAGATGTATTTTTTCTGGGAACTTGTTGGTGTATCATCTTTCTTACTCATCGGTTATTATTATGATAAACCAAGCGCAGTTGCCGCATGTAAAAAAGCATTTATCGTTACCCGTTTTGCTGATCTTGGTTTTTTAATCGGCATACTTGTTCTTTCTTATTATGGAGGAACACTTGATTTCAATACATTGATCCAAAGACTTACTTCGCCAGAATCAAGTGAATTAAAAAATGCAATGGCTGCTTCTTTCCTTGGGTTATCTGCCATTACCTGGGGCGTGGTACTTGTTTTCATTGGTGGCGCAGGAAAGAGTGCGATGTTTCCATTGCATATATGGTTGCCCGATGCGATGGAAGGCCCAACGCCTGTATCTGCATTGATACATGCTGCAACGATGGTTGTTGCAGGCGTGTTTTTAGTTGCAAGATTATTTCCTGTGTTTGCCATATCAGCGCCTGAAGCATTGAGCCTTATTGGCTACGTCGGCGCTGTTTCAGCGTTAATAGCTGCCGTTATAGCCTGTACGCAAACGGATATTAAACGAGTGTTGGCATATTCAACCATGTCGCAGATCGGTTATATGATGTTTGCACTGGGCGTTTCAAAATATGGTGGCGAAGATGGCTTGGGTTATACAGCTTCTATGTTTCATCTCTTCACACATGCGATGTTTAAAGCATTGTTGTTCTTAGGTGCAGGAGCAGTAATACATTTTGTACATAGCAATGAAATGAAAGATATGGGTGGATTAAGAAAACAAATGCCGATAACGCATCTTACTTTTTTAATTGCATGTTTGGCAATTGCAGGTGTACCACCATTTGCAGGTTTCTTTAGTAAGGAAGAAATTTTATTGGCAGCATATCAAAATAATACAGCTATTTATTGGGTTGCATTGATTACATCAGGACTTACCGCTTTTTATATGTTCCGTTTGTATTTTAATATTTTCTGGAATAAAGATACTTCTCTGGAGGAGAGGGCGGGGGCTGAGGCACATGGTCATCACAGTGAAGGCGGTTTTGTTATGATGATGCCGCTGATCTTACTTGCTATTGGTGCAGCGGCTGCAGGCTTTATTCCTTTCGGCCATTTTGTTAGTTCTGATGGAACTGCATTGGAAACTAAATTTCATGTACAGTTTTCCATTGCTCCTGTTGCATTGGGACTGGTTGGTATTTTCACAGCCATGGCTTTCTATAAAAAACAAAATGATAAACCTGATAGGATCGCATCTTCCTTGAGTGGACTATACAAAGCAGCTTATCATAAATTTTATATTGATGAATTGTATTTGTTCATTACAAAAAAAGTATTATTTAATTTGATCGGAAAGCCCATTGCTTGGATAGATAAAAATATTGTGGATGGAGTGATAAATGCAATTGGAAATATTACCCGTGGTATTTCGGAAATGATCAGGGGATTTCAATCGGGAAAAGTGCAGCAGTATGCAATGTATTTTCTTTTTGGGGCGATAGGATTGGTGGTGCTGTTTATTTATGTATGGCATTAGAGAATTAAGAATTAAGAATTATGAATTAAGAATGTGAGCCATTCGATTCATAGTTTCCTGATTCATAATTCTAAATTCATAATTCATAATTATAAATGAATTTAGTTTATTTAATATTACTACCATTACTAACCGCAGTCCTCATCCTGCTGGCACGCAATGCTACGCAGGTAAAGCTGATGGCGCTTATTGGTTCTGCTGCACAAATAGGAATGTCCATTTATTTATATGTTGCTTATACTACTGAAGCAGCTTTTAGTAAGGGCACTCAAATGTATTTTGAGAAACAGTACGAATGGTTTCCTTCCTGGCATATAACTTTTCATTTGGGCGTGGATGGAATTTCTGTAGCAATGATCCTGTTAACTGCATTTGTGGTAATAGCAGGCGTACTTGTATCGTGGAATGTAGAAAAGATGACAAAGGAATTTTATTTCTTACTCATCTTATTAAGTCTTGGTGCTTATGGTTTCTTTATTTCACTTGATCTTTTTATTCTTTTCTTTTTTCTTGAAATTGCTGTAATACCAAAGTATCTATTGATTGGTATTTGGGGAAGTGGAAAAAAAGAATACAGCGCCAACAAACTTGCATTGATGTTAATGGGCGGCTCAGCGCTGGTGTTAGTTGGTTTACTCGGACTTTATTTTACAACTCCTGAACATAGTTTTGACTTAATGAAATTATCCCAGGTTCATATTCCTGTTGATGTACAAAGAATATGCTTTCCATTATTGTTTGTTGGATTTGGTGTATTCACTGCCATCTTTCCTTTTCATACATGGGTGCCCGATGGGCATTCATCTGCACCAACTGCAGGATCGATGTTCCTTGCTGGTATATCCATGAAACTTGGTGGCTATGGTTGTTTGCGGGTAGCAACTTATATTATGCCAGATGGAGCCAAAGAATATTCAACAATCATCATTGTACTTTCTTCCATTGCTATTTTATATGGAGCATTCGCTACCATGATGCAGAAGGATCTTAAATACATCAATGCATATTCATCGGTGAGTCATTGCGGATTTGTATTGTTTGGTATTGGTATGTTAACGAAAACGGCCATGACAGGAGCTGTGATGCAAATGGTTTCTCATGGATTAATGACAGCGTTGTTCTTCGCCGTAATTGGCATGATCTACGAACGCACACATACCAGGCAGGTCAAAGAAATGGGAGGGTTGTTAAAAGTGATGCCTTTTATTACTACTTTATTATTTATTGTTGGATTGTGTTCATTGGGATTACCAGGATTGAGTGGTTTCGTTGCAGAAATGACCATATTTATGGGTTCATGGGAACATCCTGATATGTTTCATCGTATCGCAACCATCATTGCATGTATGTCGATTGTAGTAACAGCTGTGTATATATTACGTGCAGTTGGACAAACAGCCATGGGGCCACTTAAAGATGAATATAAAAATTTGGGGGATGCAAAATGGAACGAGAAAGCAGCAGCAATTATTTTACTCACTGGTATTTTAGCCATTGGTATTGCACCATCATGGCTGAATGATCTTATAAAACCGGCGACTGAAATTATTATGCAAAAAATAGCAGGAGCCCAATAAAAGAAATTGAATGAATGAATTTTGCACATTGTTGAAATCTGAGTTGTTGATCACGGTCATCATCTTTTTGCTTTTGTTTATTAAGATAGGCAAAGGAATAAAGAATGATGGTCTGCTGGCAATGATACAGTTTTTGTTGTTGATGAATTTGATTGCAGGATTTTTCTTCAATAAGACAGGCAGTTTATTTGGCGATATGTTTTTTACAAGTCCATTGATTGCCTTTCAAAAAAATATTTTAAACCTGGGCGTATATCTTATTTCATTATTATTTGCTGATTGGTTTAGAAAGCATGAACACATGCCCGAGTTTTTTATATTGATGTTATCTGCATTGTTAGGAATGTTCTTCATGATCTCCAGTGGAAACCTGCTCATATTCTATTTATCACTGGAGCTGGCAACCATTCCTGTTGCTGCTATGGTGAATTTTGATCTTGATAAAAAAATATCTTCTGAAGGAGCCATGAAAATGATCTTATCATCAGCATTTTCTTCCGGCATTTTATTATTTGGTATTTCATTGATGTATGGCGCAACAGGAACACTCAGTTTTGCAGAAATTCCTGCGGCACTTGATGGGAGTCCTTTACAAATACTGGTACTTGTTTTTCTCTTTAGTGGCTTTGCATTTAAATTATCAATTGTTCCGTTTCATTTATGGACAGCGGATGTTTATGAAGGAGCACCTATTGCTACAACAGCATTTTTATCTGTTATTTCAAAAGGATCTATTGCATTTATTTTTATTACTGCATTGTACAAAGTATTTCAACCGATGAGTGCTGTATGGTACAATATGCTCATCTTATTATCTGTCGCAACAATGATCATTGGAAACCTGTTTGCATTGCGCCAGCAAAACATAAAACGTTTTCTTGCATTTTCTTCCATTGCACAAGTAGGATTTATTCTTGTTGGTATCAGCAGTAATTCTCCGCAACTTGGAATTACTTCAGTTGTATATTTTATATTGATCTATGTGTTCTCTAACCTTGCTGCATTTGGAGTGGCTGCTGTAATTTCATCACAATCTGGTAAAGAAAAGATTGATGACTATAAAGGCCTTTATAAAACGAATCCTTTTTTAAGCTGGATATTGGCACTTGCTTTATTTTCACTGGCAGGTATTCCGCCAACAGCAGGTTTCTTTGGTAAATTATTTTTAATAACGGCCGGTGCTTCCAAATCAAATTATGGTTTTGTAACTTTTGTTGCATTGAATATGATCGTATCATTATACTATTATCTTATTGTTGTAAGAGCTGTGTTTATGGATAAGAATGATGCGCCTGTTGAGAAAATAAATATTCATCCGGCAACGAAATTAGGACTAGTTATTTGTGGCGCAGGGGTTATTCTTGTCGGATTGATGAGTTGGATATATGATTACATTCTGGGATTGACTTAGAATAAGTGAATTAAAAATTAAAAATTAATGATCTCTTCAAATTCGCACGGCCCATTAATTTTTAATTTTTAATTTTTAATTCCAGCACAAAGTTTCTAATTAAAAAAAACTTCGTTTTGGCTATAAACAAAAATCACGAATTCGAAGAACTCGACGGAGTAAAATGCGGCATTGTAGAAAAAAATGTTACGCCTGAACGTGTTGAGTTTTTAAAAAAAATATTGGAGTTCAATCATTTTACAGTGATTGCCGTTCCATCGCCTGCACCCAAAGCTGCTGCAGCACCTGCTCCAAAGCCCGTGGCAGAAGGAGAAACGGCACCTGAACCACCGCCACTTCCTCCTGTTGTGGAAGCACCAAAAACATTTACAGTTGGTGTAACAGATTATACTTTCAATCCCATCAATGCTATTTTTGGAAGATTGCTAAAAGCGCCCAGCGGCCACGTATTAACGTTAGCTTATTGGCAACAGAAAGAAACGGTGAGTCATGATGAGATACCTTATTTTGGAGAAAAAGCTGGATAAATTTGTCATGATAAATATCATTTAAGTTTTACTGGCCAATAATACTTATCAATATACATCCGCTCTCCAACATAGTAATCTGTACCCGAATTGCCTTCGATAAAATATTCTTTGTTCCCTGGATCTTTCAATTGTTCAAACTTGCCAGATGCATTACACGAATACAAGTTTATTTTATAATGGTTCAGCCTGTCTTCATACAATCCATAACCACCATCATTTACAATTTCTAAATAATCGAGTTTATCATCACCGTTTACGTCACCAAAAAAGTAAGCATCATTTACCCTGAATGTGAAGAACTCACTTAATTTTTTATTTTTTACATCAAACAGAAAGTAAATGTTTGGAAGGCAGGCACTGTTCCCAACACAATCCATAATATAAGCAGTGATGTAATAAAATTCTTTTCCTTTGAACAGGAATCTTCGAAATGATGATTCTTCAAGATTTAAAATATCATCTCCATCACCATTTGGCTTTTTCTTACATGTTCTTGCAACAACTCCATTTATTAAAATGACCTGTGATTTATTATCTCCAAATTTATATTTTGAAATAATAGTAACGTCTTCATTTCTTAAAGTATCAAGCCTTATCTTTTTTTTCTTATCAATAAATACAGTATGAGATAAAGAATATTTATTGAGATAAAGTATATTTTTCTTATCCAGGTTTTTTGAAAGAAACATTCCCATCATACTAGTGTCCGTATATTTTTTATAATCTACCATCCTGGAAACATTTCCTGTAAAGTAACCGGAATCCCTGTAATGGCCTGTATCATCTACGGTACTTTGGGGGAATGTGTCTTCGGTTTCAGAATTTTCCACTTCTTTTTCCACTGGTATTTCTTTTCCGGGCTTATATATATCTTCTTCCTTAAGATTAATGAGTGAAGAATCATATTCCACATATTGTTTTTTCTGTTTATTGTCTTTGCAGGAAAGAGTGCTGATCAGTAAAATAAAAAAGAGGAACCATTTCATAGTTCCTCTAAATTATAATTATTTATTGATGCCTGCCAAATTTTTTGAATGTGCTACAACTCACAACTCAACACTCACAACTCTTAACTTATCTTTTCCATCACCAACTTCTTCACATCCGCCAATGCAATTCTTTCCTGCCTCATATCATCCCTGTAACGAATAGTAACGGTATTGTCTTCCTTCGTCTGGTGATCAATCGTTACACAAAACGGCGTTCCAATCGCATCCATGCGGCGATAACGTTTTCCAATAGCATCTTTCTCTTCATAAAAACACATGAAGCTGTTCTTGCAATCATTCATCAGTTCTTTTGCAATTTCTGGCAAGCCATCTTTTTTTAATAAAGGCAGAATAGCAAGTTTGGTAGGAGCGATCTTTGCCGGAATTCTTAAAACAACACGACTGTCTTCTGTACCATCTTCTTTTATCCATTTTTCATTTGCATAAGCAAGGCTAATAACGGTAAGGAACAGCCTATCCAAACCAACGGAAGTTTCTACCACATAAGGTGTATAATTTCCGTAAGGTTTTCCATCTTCTTTTAAATCGTTATCGAAATATTGGATTTTCTTTTTGCTATAAGTGGCATGTTGCGTAAGGTCAAAATCTGTACGGCTATGAATACCTTCCAATTCTTTCCAGCCAAATGGAAATTCAAATTCAATATCAAGCGCCATGTCTGCATAATGCGCTAATTTAATATGATCATGAAAACGTAATTTCTCAGCAGGAATACCAATACTCTCATGCCATTTTTTCCGCTCATCACGCCAATGATTAAACCATTCTTTTTGTGTACCGGGGCGAACAAAGAATTGCATTTCCATTTGTTCAAACTCACGCATGCGGAAAATAAATTGTCTTGCAACAATTTCATTCCTGAATGCTTTACCCGTTTGTGCAATACCAAAAGGAATTTTCATCCTGCCGGTTTTTTGTACGTTTAAAAAGTTTACAAAAATACCTTGTGCAGTTTCAGGTCGTAAGTACACAATATTATCATCAGGATTATCAGAGGCTACTGCACCAAATTCTGTTTTAAACATTAAATTGAATTGACGAACGTCGGTCCAATTACTCGTTTTACTTACCCCACATTTTATTTTATTATCCTCAATTAGTGTTTTTAAACCTGCGTAATCATCTTTTGCAAGTAATTGATCCATGTTATTTTGTAATTCAAATGCCTTGTTTTCAATCTGAGACGCCTTAGTGTATAAAATATTTGCTCCGGTATTGTCAATATCGCTTTCGATTTTTTGTCGCAAAAATGTTGTATCAGTATTAGGATCTGTTGATAAATAATTTTCATCTTTATCAAGAATCCTATTTCTCAATTCATCAGCTTCAGATCTTATTTTATCCGCATCTTGTTTTAGTTCTTCTATAAAACCTTCGATAAGATGATCTACACGATAACGTTTATTACTGTCTTTGTTATCAATCATTGGGTCACTAAAATTATCAACGTGCCCACTCGCTTTCCAAACAGTTGGATGCATAAAAATCGCAGCATCAATACCAACAATATTTTCATTGAGTTGCGTCATGCTCTTCCACCATTCGTCACGCAGGTTCTTTTTTAGTTGTGAACCCATTTGTCCATAATCATACACAGCGCTAAGGCCATCATACAATTCGGAGGATTGAAAAATATAACCGTATTCTTTGCAATGAGAAATCAGTTCCTGGAAATTATTTGTTTCGTTTGCCATGGGCGCAAAGATAATAGATGATTTGCGGATGTATGATGTATGATGTATGATTTTTTGAAATCTATTAAGGACTGATACTGCATATCTTTACTGAACTTTTAAACAGGCTATGATCACCGAAGAAAAGATACACGAAGTAAAGAAACAATTGAAAAGAGGCACGCCTGCAGGTGAGATCAGGGAAGCCATGATGCATGAAGGATATTCAGCAGAAGATATTGAACAATGTTTTGTTGCAAGGAAAGCTGATATGAGATCGTGGTTTCTCTTTTTTGCAATCGTCTTTTTTTGTGCCGGTTTATGGGCGTGGAATGAACGACGCGGATTTTTATTCCAGGGTTTACATTGGAAATTATTTCTGCTATCTGCAGGTTTATTCATTGGTCATTACTGGCCAGCTCAAAAGAAAAAGAATGAAGAAAATGGTTAAGTATCTTGTTTGGATATTTTTTATTTTTTTCGTTTCCTGTAAACCACATCAGGAACAAAAGCTTCCCAAAAATACAGAGCGTGCATTTTATTTCTGGAAATCCGTTTTTAAACTTACCGATCATGAAAAGGATATTGTTGATTCGCTTCATGTATCTACAATCTATCTTAAGTTTTTTGATGTTGAATGGAATGAAGCAAACAGGCAGCCCAATCCTGTGGCACAACTTAGTGTTGCCGATAAAGATTATTTACAAAAAATAAATATTATTCCTGTTGTATTTATTACCAATGAAAGTATTTTAAAAATTGATTCATTGCAATCAATTCCATTTGCAGAAAAAATTTGCAAACTTTTAAATGAGATGGCAGCTATCAACAAACTTACAAAGATCAATGAACTGCAAATTGATTGTGACTGGACAGCCTCTACAAAAGAAAAATATTTTACGCTTTTAAAAAAAATAAAGCAATTAACAACTCCATGGAAATTATCAGCAACCATTCGCATGCACCAGGTAAAGTTTATGGAGAAGTCGGGCGTGCCACCTGTAGATAAAGGATTACTTATGTGTTACAATATGGGCAACCTGCGAAATCCTGCAACCAATAATTCCATCATAGAAACTGCTGAATTGAAAAAATACATTGGCAATGTTCATAAATATCCTTTGCCATTGGATGTCGCATTTTCTTTATTTGACTGGTATGTGTTGTTTAGGAATGAAAATTATAGTGGCCTTATTAAAAACATGCCGGACAGCGTCTTTAAAAATTCTTTTTCACAAAGAAATGAAAACCGGTTTACTTTTTTAAAAGACACTTTTTTAATGGGATACCAGTTTAAAAAAAATGATGTACTTCGTTATGAGAACAGTGATTATAATTCAATCATCAGCTCAGCCAAAGATGTAAATAATAAACTTACAGAAAGGGAGACCAGGGTTTCACTGTATCATCTTGATTCGATAACTTTAAGTAAATACACAATTCATGAAATGGAAAATATTTATAACAGCATCCATTAGTATGTTGTTGGTGAATCTGCCAGCAAATATTTTTGGCTGTTCAGGTGGAGACGAAAATCCTTATGATTATTACATTTCTTTTTTTCACCAGGAATTACCTGATACAAAAGGGTATCACTCGTTTTATTATACAAGTTATAATTTTATATATGATACAGAAGAGCATGTAACCGCCAGCGATGTGCTTTCGGAGGAATGGGCAGCTTATTGTGGAGCATCCGTAACTGTAAGCGATGCAAAAGAATTTGTATTTGATTTTCCGGAACAGTATATTGATAGCCTGCTCAACGCTACAAAAAATAAAAAGCATTTTAAGAAAAAAGATCCTTTGGAAGTAAATAGTATGTCGAATTATTTTCTTAAACACAAAGATTCTGAAGCGCTCGTTTATATTGATTATGCAAAGAAAGTTCAACCTTACGTTATTGGTGATGCAAGCGAATGGGAATCAATTTCCAGAGATAGTGTTGCTATGGATAGTCTTATCAAAAATGGACAACAATTATTTGCTCAGGCAAAAAAAGAATTTATTAAATTAAAATATGGTTATCAACTTGTGCGATTAGCGCATTACAGTAAACGTTATGATGATGCCATAAAATGGTATGATGAATATGTTGCTGTTAATAAAACTCAAAGTATTTTGCAAACCATGAGTATTGCATTGAAGGCAGGTGCACTACATCGAATTGGCAAGGAAAAAGAAGCTGCATTACTTTTTAGTAAAGCCTTTACTTCAAGCCAGGCAAAAAGAATATCGAATTATTTGTGCTTTACATGGTGTACCAATTTGGGTATTGATAGAGCGGAATATTTATCATTGTGTAAAACGGATGAAGAAAAAGCTTCTATGCTTATTCTTTTTGCATTAACTGGCGGTAGCAGCAATCAATTACCTGCATTGAAAGAGATCTATAAATTGGATCCTGGCAATCCTGTTTTAGAAGTGCTTGTTGTAAGGGAAATAGAAAAACTGGAAGAGACTTATCTTACCCCAATACTTAATAGTAAAAAAGGCGGCTCTCAAACTTTTTTATACAGCTATGTAGAGACGGATACTTCAGGTACTAAAAAGAAGGATATAAATGATCTTGCAGATTTCCTTCATACAACTGCACAAAAAGGGAATGTATCAAATCCTGGCTTATTTGAAATCAGTGCTGCTTATGCAAGCTTGATAAAAGAGGATTATGAACAAGCCAAAACATATCTTGATTCAGCTTCAAAAATGAAACTCAACGGTAAATTAAAAGATCAACTTGAACTAACGAAGATATTATTAACTGTAAATTCGAAAGATAAAATTGATGCAGCATTTGAACAACAAATACTTCCTTCCATAAAATGGTTGGAACAAAAAGCAAACGCAGATAGTCTCACTAAACAAGCTGGCGATTGGGATGTTGATCCATGGAAAGATTTCTATAGAAATTTATTGGGTGAAGTTATTGCGAAAAAATATGATTCACAGGGAGATTATTATAAAGAGGAGTTGGCAATCGGTGCGTCAGAAACGATCTATGGAAATAATCACGGCAATTATTCCGGATCCATTATTTTTTTACACAATTATCTTGAAAGTATGGATGTAAAAAAATTATATAATCTTCTTAATGCTACGAAAAGAACTGAATATGAAAATTATCTCGTTAATTTTAGCAGGGTATCAATAAATGATGTGACAGATTTTATAGGAACTGCTTATTTGCGGGAATATAATTATGCAGAAGCCATTGAGTGGTTTAAAAAAAATGATGCAACCAGTGATCAAATTGACACAAATCCATTTAAAGATTTATTGTATGACCAGGTTTTGCCTACAGATGGAGAAATATTTTCTACTACAAAACTTGCCTTTGCTACAGAGATGCAACGTCTTGAAAAATTATCAATAAAGGACAAAAAAAATGAAGCAAAATATTTTTACAAAATGGCTTTGGGTATTTACAATATGACTTACTATGGATCCTCCTGGGCTTTAGTACAATATGACAGGAGCGGTAGTGATAATTATACACTGGAAGATAAAACAAATAATATTAAACTAAGAAGCAGTACAGCATTCACGAAAGAATATTATGGTTGTTATAAGGCACACGATTATTTTAAAAAAGCCATGGATGCATCTACTGATAAAAATTTTAAAGCACGTTGCCTTTTTATGATGGCAAAATGTTTTCAAAAAACCGTGCAGGATAATAATGATGCATTCACAAATAGCAAATATTTTCCAAAGCTGATAAAAGAATTTGGCAAAACAGCGGCTTATAAAGAAATATTCAATAGTTGCAGTTACTTAAGGGATTTTGTAAAGAAGAAATAACGATTATCATTCAATACCTGTTTAGCAAAAGATAAAACCATTGAGTAATATTCATGAAATACCTGTAACAAAATCTTCCCTCTTAGAAAGGTTCGGCCTTTATTATCTTAATTTTTTTCAGCGCATAGATTCTGACCACAATGTTTTTGATCTTAGCGATGCTGAGCTTGCTAAAAAAGTAAATAAGATCTCCCGAAAAGGAATAATCCTTTCTTCACTCATTGGTATTGCTTGTGTATTTCCTACAGTATGGGTAGATGTATATTTTGCTGATCAGCCTTTTTTAATTCATTATGGCTGGGTTGCAGGCGTTACATTGATCAGCATTATTATTGAATTGTATGTTCTTTTTATCATTGCATTAAGAGTGGTGTATGATGTGAGTGAGATCGTAAACATTCATGCATCAAAAAATGAACTGATCGATGAAGGTATTTTCAGTGTTAAACATATTCTTGCAAGAACAGCACTCGAACTTCCCGATCCTGAATTAAAAATATTGGGGGTTGATCCTTTCAAAAGAATATCGAAGAAAAATTTATTCGTATTGGGATTGTTATACAAAGCAAAAATATTTCTTACCAATTTGATTTTAAAGAATGGTTTACTGG
Source organism: Ferruginibacter sp. (assembly GCA_039934735.1). Lineage (GTDB taxonomy): Bacteria > Bacteroidota > Bacteroidia > Chitinophagales > Chitinophagaceae > Ferruginibacter. Next base: position 21,288 of record JBDTLP010000013.1, read on the forward strand.
CTATTGCCGGCAAAACAATATCAGGCATTCCTGTTTTATATGAAGCACTTCCTGTTGAATGTTTCTGGAACAGTGTTGTTATTCGCCGCGTAGTGCATGAAGCAAGATTACGGCTCTTTGGTTTTGCACTGGCAAATGAGATCGCAAAAAATGTATTGAATGATAAAGTGCTGGATCAATTATCGCCAGTTGCAAAAAAGGGTTGCCTTCGTGCCATTGGTAATGCAGTAGTGATGGCACAAAATTATCACCCAAACATGATCATTTTACTTATAAGATTTCAGCAAATACTTAAGATAGATGTAGCTGATAAATATGATGACTGGAATTTATTTTTAGAAACGTTGAAAACAGTTTCAAAAAAAGAACGCAATTTTTTACTTGACCTGTTTACTGTGTCAGCAGCATTTGACGGAAAACTATCTCATCTTGAAATGGAAAATCTGCATGCTGCTTATGGTGAAGATCATGGAATATATTATCCACGTTTATTAAGGCTCACAGATTATTTAAGAGACGGTAAACTAAATGCAGCACTCGCAGAAAGTAAATTAAATTTTGTGAAGGGGTAGTAGGTGAATAAATGAATGTATGAATGAAATCATGGTTCCCTGATTTTTTTATACTTTTCTGAAATCATTTTGTTAGAAAGTTCCCATTTAAAAAGATAGCCACTCACATAGAGCGGCTATCTTTTTATTGTACTTACTAAATGGTTTAACTACATCCCAGGCTATTTCCACAATTCAGGCATTTGTAACACGTGCCACTACGCATCGTGATATGTCCACATACATTACAAGCTGGCGCATCTCCCTGCATGGATTTGTTTGCCTGGCTTAAGGCATCAAGGTTAGCAATAGGTTTTGCAGCATAGGATGTAGATCTATGTGCCTTTACAGCTTCAGGTTTCAGGTTTGCAGTTCCTGTTACCCTTACTTCGCTAAGATCCGGCTTGCGTTCGCCAATTGTTGGTGATTCAATATCCCATGATTCATTGCCGAGATTTTGTACTTCAGGCTTGTCAAGAACATGAACTAAATCATTCCTGCCTAAGTATTCATAAGCCAATGAACGGAACATGAAATCGATGATAGAAGTGGTTGTTTTAATATTTGGATGATCCACCATTCCGGCTGGCTCAAACCTGGTGAAAACAAATTTCTCTACATATTCTTCCAATGGAACACCATATTGTAATCCGATAGAGATCGCTATTGCAAAACAGTTAAGCATACTACGCATAGTAGCACCTTCTTTTGCCATATCGATGAAGATTTCTCCTAATGTACCATCATTGTATTCACCTGTACGTAGGAACAATGCCTGTCCATTTATTTTTGCTTTTTGTGTAAAGCCCCTGCGTTTTGCCGGTAATGCCCTGCGTTCAACGATCATGGCAAGCTGGCGTTTTAAAGAAGTATCAGCACTGTTTTGTACACGCTTGTTCATTTCTTCAAGCAATTCTTCAATGGTGAGTTTTCCCATATCCACCATATTGCTTTGTGCCAACTGTGCAGGAGTAATTTCAGCAACTTCTTCTGTTGTTTCTTTTTTCTTCTTATCAGATTTATTGCTGAGTGGCTGGCTTAATTTAGAACCATCACGGTAAAGAGCACACGCTTTTAAACCAAGTTCCCAGCTAAGGCGGTATGAATCTGCAATGTCTTCCATACTTGCTTCATTCGGCAGGTTGATGGTTTTGCTGATGGCACCACTTAAGAATGGCTGTGCGGCACTCATCATGCGGATATGGCCATGTGCATGGATATAGCGTTCGCCGGTCGCACCACATTTATTAGCGCAATCAAATACGGGAAGATGTTCGTCTTTCAAATAAGGAGCGCCTTCTACAGTCATTGTTCCGCAGATATAAATATTGGCTGCATCTATTTCTTCATCTTTAAATCCCAATGCTTCCAATAAGCTCCATCCAAAATCATTGTATTGTGCTGCTGCAAATCCTAAGCGTTGAAGACAAGCTTCACCAAGTGTATATACATTGAATACAAAGCCAATTTCAAAAGCGCTCGCCATAGCAGCATTCAGCTTTGCGATTTCAACAGGTAAGAATCCTTTTTCGCTCAATGAAACTTCATTGATGTAAGGGGCACCTTTTAAAGTGGCATGTCCTTTTGCGAAGTTTACGATCTCTTCAATTTGTTGTTCGTTGTATTTGAGGTTACGCAAGGCCTGTGGAACACTTTGATTGATTATTTTGAAATAACCGCCACCGCTTAATTTTTTAAATTTCACCAATGCAAAATCTGGTTCTACACCGGTTGTATCGCAATCCATTACCAGGCCAATGGTTCCTGTTGGAGCAATTACGGTTGTTTGTGCATTGCGGTAACCATTTTTTTCTCCAAGCTGAACAGCATCGTCCCATGCTTTGGTAGCAGCTTTCAATAAATAATCAGGACAATATTTTGCATCAATTCCTTTTGGTTTTATTTCAATGCCTTCATATGCATCCATGGCATCATAGGCAGCTGCACGGTGATTGCGCATTACTTTCAGCATGTGTGGTTTGTTTTCAGGATACCTTTCAAAAGCACCCAGGAAACCAGCCATCTCAGCAGATGTTTTATAAGCAATTCCAGTCATGATCGCTGTGATCGCTCCAGCAATGCCGCGTGCTTCTTCACTGTCATAAGGAATACCACTGACCATTAGCATGCTCCCAAGATTTGCAAAACCAAGTCCGAGTGTCCGATAATCATAACTTAATTGCGCCACTTCTTTAGATGGGAACTGCGCCATTAAAACAGATATTTCCAATACTACTGTCCATAAACGACAGGTATGTTCAAATCCTGCTACATCAAAACTATTATCAGCTTCATTGAAGAACCGACGAAGATTTACGCTTGCCAGGTTGCAGGCAGTGTTGTCTAAGAACATGTACTCACTACATGGGTTAGACGCTCTGATCGGTCCACCTTCAGGGCATGTATGCCATTCATTAATTGTTGTATCATATTGAGTTCCAGGATCAGCACAGCGCCATGCTGCATAGTTGATTTGCTCCCAAAGTTCAGTTGCTTTAACAGTCTTCATCGTGCGGCCATCGCTTCTCCCTTTTAGTTCCCAATCACCTTTCTCATCCAATACTTTAAAGAATGAATTTGGAATGCGAACAGAGTTGTTGCTGTTTTGTCCGCTTACGGTTTTGTACGCCTCACCTTCATAATCACTCGCATAACCTGCAGCGATCAAAGCGGCAACTTTATCTTCTTCTTTTACTTTCCAGTTTACAAAATCTATTATTTCAGGATGATCAAGATCAAGACAAACCATTTTAGCAGCACGGCGTGTAGTGCCACCACTTTTAATAGCACCTGCAGCACGATCACCAATTTTAAGGAAACTCATTAATCCACTTGATGTACCGCCACCGCTCAATTTTTCTCCTTCACCGCGGATGCTGCTATAGTTTGTTCCAACACCACTGCCATATTTAAAGATCCTGGCTTCTCTCACCCAAAGATCCATGATGCCGCCATCGTTCACTAAATCATCATCTACACTTAATATAAAACAAGCATGAGGTTGAGGACGCTCGTAAGCTGAAGTTGATTTTTTTAAAATATTATCTTTTGGATCAACGTAATAATGTCCCTGTGGTTTCCCTGTAATACCATATACTTCATGCAATCCTGTATTGAACCATTGTGGACTGTTTGGGACACAGGCCTGGTTCAGGATTGAATAAGCCAGTTCATCATAAAAAATTTGTGCATCATTCGGCGTTGCAAAATAATTATAGCGTTCGCCCCAAACTCTCCAACAATGCGCCATACGGTGAGCAACTTGTTTAATCGTGGTTTCTCTTCCCAGGCTTCCGTCTGCCTGCGGAACACCCGCTTTTCTAAAATATTTTTGCGCCAGGATATCTGTAGCGATCTGGCTCCATTGTTTCGGTACTTCTACATTATCCATTTGAAAAACGACCTCTCCTGTTGGGTTTTTTATCATTGAGGTCCTGTAATCATATTCAAACATTTCGTAGGGGCTCACACCATCTTTGGTGAATTGCCTGGTGAAACTGAGTGCTTTAAGAGGTTGCTTTTTATTTGCCATAGTTTATTAGAATTTGTTGGTTTGTAAGTAAGGTTAAGTTTTGGTTATTATTTAGGCCCCGAAGGATAACGAAAATATCTTTTGTCCCTGAACTTTTTTGTTTGATTATATCCCCACTCTGTGGACAAAATAGGTGGATTTTTTTATAAGTCAACAGCACATTGAATTTGCGGGGTTTTGCACTTTTTGTGGAAAGAATAAATTTTTTATAAGTGAAAATATGTTGTAATAGTATTAAAAGGAAGGTACCCAATTTTCAGGCCCGATCGGCTTATCTTTAGTTAAAAATCCGGATAAAATGAGGGTGGTTATTCAAAGGGCTTCAAAAGCTTCTGTAACGATTGATGAAAAAATAAAATCTTCCATACAAAAAGGGTTGCTTGTATTTGTTGGAATTGAAGAAGCAGATGATTCAACAGATATAGAATGGCTGAGTAATAAAATTATCAGCCTGCGTATTTTTGATGATGAAAATAAAGTGCCGAATATTTCTATCAAAGATATTAATGGCGATATTCTATTGGTAAGCCAATTCACTTTACATGCACTTACAAAAAAGGGTAACCGTCCCAGTTATATTAAAGCAGCAAGGCCCGAAACAGCAATACCATTGTATGAAAAATTAATTGAACAGCTACAAAAGGATCTTGGAAAAAATATTTACACAGGAGAATTTGGGGCAGATATGAAAGTGGAACTCATCAATGATGGGCCGGTGACGATTTGGATGGATACAAAACAGAAAGAATAAAGCCCCTCTATCTCCCCGGAGGGGAGGAACAAAAAAGATTGCGTAATAGATTGTGTTATGTAAAACGAGAATTTTGTCCATTATTTTCAGTTGATTTAATAAAAACTTTTATGAACGATATAACTTTAAATGAGGCTCAACAAAAAGTTGATGAATGGATCAAAACGATTGGTGTGAAATATTTTTCGGAGTTAACCAACTTAGGGATTTTAATGGAAGAAGTTGGAGAGTTGAGCAGACTGATGGTTAGAAAATACGGAGAACAATCATTCAAAGAATCTGATAAAGGAAAAGAACTTTCTGATGAAATGGCCGATGTCCTCTGGGTACTCATCTGCCTCGCCAATCAAACAGGTGTAAATCTTACAGAAGCATTGCAAAAAAACTTTGAGAAAAAAACGTTGAGAGATGCTGAACGGCATAAACAAAACGACAAATTAATTTAGAATTATGAATTAAGAATTATGAATGGCCTATTTCTATAGCAGCTACATTTGTAACGATCAATTCATAATTCATAATTCTCAATTCATAATTCATGCATCTTCGAATCATCATTCTCACCTCACTCATTTTTTATTTCACAACTTCTTATTCGCAAACGGGATTAAAAAGCGGACCATGGGCAGGAAATGTAGCATTGCGCAATGCAACGATTTGGGCAGAAGTTACAACTTCAGTTAAAACCGTTTCAGTAAAATACTATCAACAAAAAAATCCTGTTGCAATTAAAATAATCGCATACAAGGGAACACTTGGCAACGAATTCAATCCCATAAAAATTGAATTGAACGGACTTGATATCAATACAGAATATATTTATCAACTTATTATTGATGGTAAACCAATAACTACTTCTTTCACAACATCATTTACAACAAAAGATCTTTGGCAACATCGTAAGCCTGCACCAGACTTTAGTTTTCTTGCAGGAAGTTGTGCGTATTTTAATGAACCCATTTACGACAGGCCCGGAAAACCTTATGGCGGTGATTCGTCCATTTTTGAAACGATGGCAAAAACACCTGCTGCATTTCATGTTTGGATGGGTGATAACTGGTATACAAGAGAAGTTGATTATAATTCGCCATGGGGTTTGTATTATAGAGCATCACGTGATCGTGGACAAAAAATATTACAGCAGTTTATGGCGAAGATGCCGCAATATGCTATTTGGGATGATCATGATTATGGGCCCAATGATGCTGGCAAAAGTTATATACTCAAAGAAGAAAGCAGGGAGATTTTTAAAAAATATTCTTTGAACCCGAGCTATGGCGAAGAAGGAAAAGGTATTTATACAAAAGTGAGTTATGGCGATGTAGATGTTTTTTTAACCGATGATCGTTATTTCAGAAGTGAAGATGAAATGCCGGATAGTATTGATGGAAAACCATCATCAGCAAAAGCTTTTTTCGGTGCCATGCAAATGGAATGGTTGAAAAATGCATTGTTGTTCAGTGATGCTCCATTTAAAATTATTGTGGTAGGCAGCCAGGTACTCAATCCATTAAATCCTTACGAAGGCATGGATCATTATAGTTATGAATTTAATGATCTTATGAATTTTATCGCTTCACAAAAAATCAGTGGCATTGTTTTTTTTACCGGCGACAGGCATCACAGTGAAGTCATAAAAAAACCGCGTGAAGGATTATACACATTATATGATGTAACGATATCACCTTACACATCCGGTATCAGCAAAGTAAAAAATGAAGAATTAAATAATCCATTTCGCATCAGCAACACTTTAGTAGAAGCGCAAAATTTTGGCAAGATATCTTTCAGCGGAGAAAAAAATAAACGAATGATGAAGGTGGAGTTTATTGGAACGAAAGGAGAAAAGCTTGGCGAGTGGAGCGTTACGGAAGCTGAGTTAAAAACAAATTGATAATTATGAATTATGAATTAAGAATTATGAATTGGCTTATTATAATAGCAGCTACCTTTGCAAACTGTAATTCATAATTCATAATTCATAATTTTTAATTCTTTTGACCTCTGCATATTTCACCTACAACAAAGGAAAAGTCATCCAGGCATTGCGCTACCATTTTATCAGTCGGAAGGAAATTAAAATAATGATGATATTGGTAAATGTATATGCCATTGTAGCTGCTGTCCTGTTTTATGCGAAAATAATTTTGCCACTTGCTTTTTTATTGAGTTCAGCACTTTGGTTTATACTGATGATATTATTTTGGTTCTTACTGCCAAGGATCATTTATAGAAAGGCACCCGTTTTTAAAGATCGCTTACGCACAACACTTTCTGCTAATTATTTTGTAATAGAAAATGAAAAGGGAAGCAGGAGTTGGGAATGGAAGGAATTCAGCACCTGGATTGAAAGCCCACATTTTTTTCATCTATATTTCAATAGCCGCTCATTTTTTATCATTCCAAAAGATGCATTTCAAGGCGATGATGAGCATGAAGCGAGAAAAATATTTTCAGAAAAAATTAAGAAGTGAGAACGGCAATCGGCAATCGTGAATCGGCAAACCCTGTCGGCAGTTGCAGACCCCGACAGCGGTTGATTGTGAATGGGGAATTGTCAATGGTAAAATCCTCGAAGTGTTATATATTTCTCAGGACCTTTGCAACAGTTGGCAGGCTTCTGAAATCTATTCTTAATTCTTAATTCTTAATTCTTAATTCTTCACAACCTTTTCTCCATTACATGATGCGCTAACTTAACCTCCACAAACGCATCCCCGGTAACCTTATACCCGAATTTTTCATAAAATCCAATGGCAGTATCGCGGGCATGCATAATAAGTTTATTGTATCCTTTGTCCCTGGCCAGGGTTTCGGCAAAAGCCATGATAGAAGCACCAATGCCTTTACCCTGGATATTATTATTAACTGCCATTTGCCTTACACGAAGCGTATTGTTATCAATGGGAACCAGCATACAACAGCCCAGCATATCATCATCATCAAACGCAGCAATTAAGATGTCGTTTTTTTCCTGCTCAAGTTCATCGGGAGTAAAACCAAGGCCTAGCGGCTGCCGCAGTATATTATACCTAAGCTGCACCATTTGTTTGTATTCAGGAGTGCCATGATCGATTTGTTTAAGACCCATTTATTTTTTTATTTGACTGTTAGGGGGAAAGGACTTACAATATACATAATTTTCAGTTTCATATAAGCGGCTAAAAAAAAAATTAAAAGGCATTTTTACAATGAAGATTTATTATATTATTTGATGAGATGTAGTATTTCTTTGTAATTAGATCAAAAAGTATATTTTTGCAGCTGTATTAACTAAATTTTACTATCATGTCAGACATTGCAACAAGAGTTAAGAAAATCATTGTTGACAAATTAGGTGTTGATGAGGCCGAGGTTACACCCGAAGCTTCCTTCACTAATGATTTAGGTGCCGATAGCTTGGACACCGTTGAATTAATTATGGAATTTGAAAAAGAATTTAATATTTCTATTCCGGATGAGCAGGCCGAAACAATTACCACTGTTGGCCAGGCTGTATCTTACTTGGAAGAAAACGCCAAGTAATTATCTTTTTAATTATCACAGGCAAATTGTATGGATTTAAAACGAGTAGTAGTTACCGGGTTGGGTGCCATTACTCCGTTAGGTAGAACCGTTGCTGAATATTGGGATGGTCTTACTAATGGTGTAAGTGGTTGCGATTATATCAAGCAATTCGATGTTACGAAATTTAAAACCAGGTTTGCCTGTGAGGTTAAAGATTTTGAACCTACCAATTATCTTGACAGGAAGGAAGCCCGTAAAATGGACCGCTATTGTCAGTTTGCATTAATTGCAAGTGATGAAGCTGTAAAAGATGCAGGTATTTCCAGGGAAAATGTCAATCCTGAAAGGGTTGGAGTCATCTTTGCCAGCGGCATTGGTGGCCTGATTACCTTCCAGGAAGAAGTGATCAATTTTGCTTCAGGAGATGGTACACCACGTTTCAATCCCTTCTTCATTCCAAAAATGATATTGGATATTGCTGCCGGACAGATTTCCATGCGTCATGGTTTCCGCGGTCCTAATTATGCCGTGGTTAGCGCATGCGCATCTTCTACCAATGCAATAATTGATGCTTTCGATGCCATTCGTTTGAACCGGGCCGATATTATTATTACCGGCGGAAGCGAAGCAGTTATTAGTGCTGCTGGTGTCGGCGGGTTTAATGCCATGAAAGCATTGAGTGAAAGAAACGATTCTCCACAAACTGCCAGTCGCCCTTTTGATAAAGATCGGGATGGTTTTGTAATGGGAGAAGGATCTGGTGTTCTCATTCTTGAAAGCCTTGAACATGCATTGGCCCGTGGTGCAAAAATTTATTGTGAGATCGCTGGTGGTGGCGGTACTGCAGATGCTTATCATATTACAGCGCCACATCCCGAAGGGCTGGGAGCAAAAAATGTAATGCATGTTACTTTGAAAGATGCAGGCATGAAAGCAGAAGATATAGATTATATTAATGTACACGGAACATCTACGCCGCTTGGTGATCTTGCTGAAACAAAAGCAATCCTGAGTGTATTTGGTGAACATGCCTATAATTTAAATATCAGTTCTACAAAAAGTATGACCGGGCATTGTCTTGGTGCTGCAGGTGCATTGGAAGCATTGGCATGTATCATGGCCGTTACCAAAGATGTTATACCTCCTACGATCAATCATTTTACAGATGATCCTGAACTTGATTCCAAACTTAATTTTACTTTCAACAAAGCACAACATAAAGTAGTAAACGCTGCTCTTAGCAATACTTTTGGATTTGGCGGCCACAATGCAAGTGTGATAGTAAAGAAATATATTGCTTAATTATTTTATCTTTTTTTAGGGCATTGATATCAGATTTCAGATATCAGCTGATATTTATTCCTCAAAGAATATATAAACTACAAAGATTTCTCCATTCACTATTCAGCATTCACTCATTGACATATTCACCCATATCGATTGCCAATTCCCGAATTCGTTTTTTTAAGATAGCTATCAGCTATCAGCTATCAGCTATCAGCCTATATATAATTAATGCAACTTTCCTGGTAGAACCAGCTGATTTCTGACATCTGATATCTGATATCTGATTTTTTACATTAATTTCGGCTAAACATCTAACTATATTTTGCAGTTTCTAATAGATTTTTTTCAGAACGATAAGAAGAAAAAGGAGTTTAAAAAACAACTCAATAACATTCTTGGTTTTACACCAGCTAATGTAACATTGTATAAAACAGCACTCAGTCATCGTTCTGTAAGGGAAGGTGCCGATGAAAATAATGAGCGGCTGGAATTTCTTGGTGATGCTGTACTCAGTTCCATTATTGCACATTATCTTTTTAAAAAATATCCCTACAAAGGAGAAGGCTTTCTTACCGAGATGCGCAGTAAGATGGTAAACCGTCAAAAGCTGAATGAGATCGCATTAAAAATGGGGCTTAAGAAAATTACTTTCTATAATAAGTTTGACAATGCCTTAAAAATTTCCCAGATTTTTGGTAATACACTTGAAGCATTGATTGGTGCGGTTTATCTTGATAAAGGATATAAAAAAACAAATCAGTGGGTAGAAGAATATATCATCTTCCCCCATTTATTTACAGATGATCTTGAATCAGTAGAGATCAATATTAAAAATAAATTGTACGGCTGGGCTAATAAAAATGGCAAAGCTCTTGAGTTTGCAACCCTTGATGAAAAATTTGAAAACGGGCGCAGGTTATTTACCATTGCGGCTACAGTTGACGGTGAGATCGTGTCGCAGGCAAAAGGATATAATAAAAAAGATGCGAGCCAGATTGCAGCGCAGTTGGCGGTGGACAAACTAGGTTTATAAATTTGTTTGAGATCTGTCATGCCAGCGTTTCTCGTTTCTGGTTTCTGGTTGTTCGTTTCTCGTTGGGTTTGCTTGACAGCGACTTCGAAAATAATAGGAATTTTCAAATTGAAAGAACGAGGAACGGTTTGAACGAGAAACGAGAAACCAGAAACGACTCGATGAGAAAAATGCCTGATAAAAACAAGTATCAATAAAAAATCCAACTTTAAATAAAAGCATATGAAGTTCGGAATTCTCGGAAGCGGAAGCTGGGGCACGGCCCTCGCAAAGATCTTAACTGATAGCGGGCAAAAAATTTATTGGTGGAACCGCAGTGAAGATGCGATCAGCCATTTTAAAACGCGTTTTCACAATCCGCAATACTTAACTTCAGCACGTTTTGATATTAATAAACTTCAACTTACTTCCGATGCAGGAGAAGTGATAAAAAATTCCGATTGTATCGTAATAGCGATTCCTTCTGCTTTTGCATTAGATGTTTTATCTAATCTTGATAAAAATATTTTCGAAGGAAAGAAAATTGTCTCTGCGATAAAAGGAATTTTACCTGAACAAAATCTTTTGTTGAATGATTACCTGAAAGATCATTTCAATGTAGAACTTGAAAATTATTTTGCCCTACTTGGCCCCTGCCATGCAGAAGAAATAGCGGCAGAAAAATTATCATACCTAACGTTTACTGGCATTGATGAAAGAACTACACATGAGATTGCAGGTTATTTTAAAACGGCGTATTTAAATACCGTTCAGAATAAAGATATTTATGGTGTACAGTATGCAGCTGTTTTAAAAAATATTTATGCAGTAGGTGCAGGTATTGCGCACGGACTTGATTATGGTGATAATTTTTTAAGCGTGCTCATTGCAAACAGTGCAGATGAAATGGCTGGCTTTCTTCGCAAAGCAGGAATTATTAATGCAGAAGTAGGTTATATCGAACATAAAAAATCTTCCTCCGAAATACAGATACATAATAACTACGCAGCTTCTGTTTACCTTGGCGATTTGCTTGTTACCTGTTATTCACTCTTCAGCCGCAATCGTACTTTCGGAAATATGATTGGTAAAGGATATTCGGTAAAAGCAGCACAATTAGAAATGAGCATGGTGGCAGAAGGATATAACGCCAGCAAATGCATGCACATCATCAATCAAAATATAAAAGCAGCAATGCCGATTGCTGAAGCTATTTATAAAATTTTGTGGCAAAATGCTGAAGCACGGTCTGAATTTAAGCAGATTGAAAAAACGCTTATATAATTAGCTCCATTTAAATTATCAGAAAAAAAGATCAGCCGCAATTCCATCCGCAAATAATTTCCCCTCATTCGTCAATACAATATTTGTATTTTGAATAATTACTCTATTCGAATTAATATATTTCTGAACAGAAGATTGTAATTGTTTTAAGTGCTCAGCCCCAAACATCAAACCAATAACTCCTGTATCTATTCCTTCCATAGTTCTCAACGATGTCATAATATATTCATTCAATCTTTCTTCATCAGTAAGTACTTCTTCTTCAAAAGGGATCGCATTATTTTTTATTGATTGAATGTACAATGCGTTGTTCGCAATGTTCCAGCGACGTTTATTTTTTCCATTGAAAGAATGGGCAGATGGACCAAACCCATAATAAGTTTTTCCCTGCCAATAGCTACTGTTGTGTTTGCTGCGCATGCCTGGCTTTGCAAAATTGCTTATTTCATAATGCTCATAACCATTTGTTTTCATGGAATCCATTAATAATAAGAATTGCTCAGCTTGTTTCTCACTGTTTACCGGCAAGGATTTTTTTTGTTCGATTAGTTTGTCTAATGCAGTTTTAGGTTCAACCGTTAATGCATAACAGGAAATATGCGGCACTTCTTTTTTAAAAATGATCTCGAGATTATTTTTAAGATCGTTGTTACTTAACAGGGGAGAGCCAAAGATAAGATCTACAGAAAAATTATTGATTCCAGCTCCTTGTATTTCGTCTATGCTTTTTAGTGATTCAGTAGCATTGTGCGCCCGGTTCATCCATTCCAATTCATCATGTTTAAAGGATTGAACGCCGAGGCTTAGCCTGTTGATACCAATCTTTATCCATTCATTTACTATTTTTTTATTGATGTCATCCGGATTAGCTTCCAGGGTTATCTCTGCATTTTTATCAATGTTGAATTTCTTATGCAATGATTCAAATATCATTTTCAGTTCACTTGTAGTTAACAGGCTGGGTGTGCCGCCCCCAAAGTAAATACTGTGGATTGTTTCAACAGGAACTATGAAGTTTTCTGCTAGGCCAATTTCTTTAATAAGCGACCCTATAAATTCATTTTTTTGTGCAAGCGAAGTCGAAAAATGAAAATTGCAATACGTACATGCCCGCTTGCAAAATGGAATATGAATATAAATGCCCGACAAAGATTGTAAATTTACGTTTTAGTATAATTGATTACTTCAACTGCATGAAAATCGTCTGTGCTCATTGGATAAAAAAATCGCTTGCAATGGTTATTTGCTGCAGCTTTATCCTATGTACTCATGCCCAACAAAGCGCTGATTCAAAAAATGGTTATTTTCTTGCTATTCATTATATCGACAAAGATAGTTTGTTTAAGCCGCAGGAGTTGAAGCTGCAATCAACATTCAGTAGCGAACCTTTATTGTATGAATATATGAACAAGCTACCACAGCTGCTGGCTTCAAAAGGATACCCGGTTGCTTCGGTAGATAGTTTCTGGACGATTGAATCAACCATACATGTAAATCTATTTATTGGTACAAAATATAATTGGGTTCAACTCACTACATCTGGTATTGATAAAAAAGCGTTGGAAGAAACTGGCTTCAGGGATAAAAATTTCTCAAACAAGCCTGTTAATTTAATACAGGTACAGGTTTTACAGGAGCGCATATTAAATTATTATGAAAAAGACGGATACCCTTTTGCTTCCGTTTATCTCGATAGTGTTCAAATAAATAATGATAGCATACATGCAGTGCTAAAAGCAGACAAAGGAGTTATTTACCACATCGACAGCATAAGAATAATTGGAAAACCGAAGATCAGTAAAAAGTTTTTGCAGCATTATTTATATATCCCCAATGGCAGTGTGTACAATAAACAAAAACTGGAGGATGTGGATAGGCGAATATTGGAATTACCTTATTTAAAAACTGCTCAGCCATCTGATCTTACCATGCTTGGAACAGGTGCTGTTTTAAACCTGTATGTTCAGCCTAAAAAAAGCAGCCAGGTAAATTTTATAATTGGTTTTTTGCCCGCTGCAAATAATACAGGAAAACTGCAGCTCACCGGCGACGTTAATCTTGATCTGAAAAATTTATTGGGATCGGGCGAAGGCATTTTATTGAAATGGCAGCAATTACAACCCAAATCCCCGCGGCTTAATCTTGGATATAATCAACCTTATATTTTAAATTCGGCATTTGGATTTGATTTTTTATTCGATCTGTTTAAAAAGGATTCCAGCTATTTACAGGTGAATGCACAATTAGGATTGCAATATTTATTGTCGGCCAATAAAACAGGAAAAATATTTATTCAATGGCAAAACACAACACTTTTATCAGGTGGAATTGATACCAACCAGGTAAGAGCAACAAAAAAACTGCCCCCAAACATTGATGTGAGTTCAGTAAACGTTGGATTGAATTATGAATGGATAAAAACGAGTTATCGTTTCAATCCAAGATATGGCAATGAAGTTAATATTGCAACTGCAGTTGGGATAAAAAATGTAAAACAAAATACGGATATCGTTAGCCTGAAAGACCCAACGTTTAATTATGCTACGTTATATGATTCCATTAAAACAAGAAACTACCAGTTAAGGATAAAGCTATCAGGTGCTCATTTTTTTTCGCTTGGAAAATCTTCTGTTTTAAAAACTGCATTGAACACTGGTGCCTATCTTAGTCCAAGTATTTTTAGAAATGAACTTTTCCAGATTGGCGGCTATAGTTTACTGCGTGGCTTTGATGAGGAAAGTATCTATGCAACCCGTTATGGAGTTGCTACTGCAGAATTCCGGCAGATCATTGATTTGAATTCTTACCTATCTTTCTTTGCTGATTATGGCGCAACAAAAAATAAATACCAGCAGGTAAATGTAAATAATCAATTTATAGGCGTAGGCATTGGATTGGTGTACGAAGCAAAACTCGGCTTAATCAATATTAGTTATGCGATAGGTAAAAGAGATGACGTTAAATTTAATTTGAAAGAATCTTCTAAAATTCATTTTGGATACATTAATTACTTTTAAAAACACTCGCCAATTGCAGGTATTTTTACATTCGAAACAACTGAGCATGTTGAAACAGGGTATCATTTTTTTACTTTTTATTTTTTTATTACCTGTATGTGTACAGGCACAGCAGGCTGATTCTTTAACAAAGCTGAATGATACTGCTCATGTAAATAACCTGGATGTAGATAGTCTTCACAAGGATAGTCTTCAAAAAGATAGCATTCAAATAGCTTCTCTTCCAGTTAATCAAAAAAAATATAATGAGCTGAATGATATTTTAAAAGAAAATATTTTTTTGAATACGTATTCAAAATCTGTTTCTAAAATTGAAACTCCGAAAGAATATATCTCAAAGGATTTGGTTTTTTATATACTGGCAGCATTGTTATTGTTTCTTGGAATTTTAAAAGTTTCATGGCCCCGTTATTTTAGTAATCTAGTCCGTGTTTTCTTTAATACTTCATTAAGGCAGGGGCAATTGACTGACCAGTTATTGCAGGCAAGACTTCCTTCATTATTCTTTAATCTCTTCTTTGTATTATTGAGTGGCTGGTATCTTTACCTGTTATTAAATCATTTTAAAAAAACCACTTATGATAACTGGCAGGTATTAATATCCTGTATGATAGGCCTGTTGCTGATCTATATTGTAAAATACTGCACATTAAAATTTGCGGGTTGGCTCACTGGTTATAAACAGGAAGCGGAAACTTATATTTTCATTGTTTTTTTGATCAACAAGATCATAGCATTATGTCTGGTACCCGTTGTGGTCATTATTCCATTTTCGAGACCTGAACTGGTAAACATAACCATCATTATTTCCTATGTGATCATCGCTTTAATGTTCATCATGCGTTTTTTTAGATCGTATGGATTGCTTCAAACCAAACTAAAAGTAAGTGGCTTGCATTTCATTATTTATATAATTGGTATCGAGCTGCTGCCACTTTTATTGATTTATAAATGCGCTTTAGTTATTATGAGTAAAAATTTGTAATTTTGCGTGATCATTGGATATGTAAGTATGATAAAAAACGACCTTAAAAAAGCTGCCACAAAATCAGTTCAAAAAGTACTTATAACCCAACCCAAGCCGGAAGGTGTGAAGTCCCCGTACTTTGATTTGGCTAAGAAGTATAGTCTGAGCCTTGATTTTCACCCCTTTATAGTGGTAGAAGGCATACCTGCAAAAGATTTTCGCAAGCAAAAAATTGACATCTCTTCATATAGTGCTGTTATCTTCACGAGCCGGAATGCGATTGATCATTTCTTCCGTATTTGTGACGAACTGAAAGTGACCGTTTCCCAGGATACAAAATATTTCTGCATTACAGAGTCGGTGGCACTATATCTTCAAAAATTTATTTTATACCGTAAAAGAAAGGTTTTTTATGGTGCTGATGGTGTAAATAAAAGTTTGTTTGATGTCATTAATAAACACAAAGACAACGAAAAATTTTTATACCCATGTTCAGAATCTTTCGATAGCGAAATCACGAACTGGCTTAAGAACCACAATTGCGGCTATGCAACACCGGTTCTTTATAAAATCGTAAGCAATGATGTGAAAGATGTGATCGCAAGGAATTATGATGTGATCTGTTTCTTTACCCCCGGAGGTGTAAAAAGCCTCATGGAAAATTTCCCTAAATTCAAACAGAACGGAACCAAGATTGGTGTTTTTGGAGCCAATACTTTTAAGGCTGCCGAAGATGCAGGGCTCACTCTTGATATCAAGGCACCACAACCACAGGCTCCCAGCATGATAAGCGCACTGGAAAAGTTTATCATGGAATCAAATAAAAAATAAGTTTTACTAAATATGATTTTGTGACAATTGAGTTTGTGACAAATGTTAATTGTCACAAACTTAATTGTCACAGCGTATTTGTTTTAATACCAATTAAATTATAACTGTACCAGCAAAAAAGCTGTCAGGCTGAGCTTGTCGAAGTCGGGTTAATTCAAAATATAGCCTTCAACAAGCTCAGGCTGACAGACAAGTATTAATTTAATTGGTATAAGGCCTTCTGATTAGATGAATGGTTGATTGCATGCTGTTTCCAAAGTTTTTTTTATTTTTAAGGATGGAACATGCCTTTACCAATGAGTTAATTCACGAAACCAGCCCTTACCTTTTACAACACGCTCACAATCCTGTTCAATGGCATCCATGGGGGGAATCAGCCCTGGCTAAAGCGAAGGAGTTGGACAAGCCCATATTGGTTAGTATTGGTTATGCCGCCTGTCACTGGTGTCATGTAATGGAAAGAGAAAGTTTTGAGAATGAAGAAGTGGCTGCTTATATGAATGAGCATTTTATCAACATAAAAATTGATCGTGAAGAGCGCCCTGACCTTGATCATATTTATATGGAAGCAGTACAGGCAATTGCAGGAAACGGTGGTTGGCCCCTCAATGTTTTTTTAACAACGGAGGCAAAACCATTTTACGGTGGAACATATTTTCCTCCCCAAAAAGCGTTTAACCGCCCTTCATGGAAAGAGATACTATTTTTTATAAATGATACATGGAAAAAAAGAAGGGATGAAATAGAACAACAGGCAGAAACTTTATTGGATCATATTAATTCTTCTACAAATTTTATTTCAAAAAGTTCACTCAATAATGAAGTGAAGGGTGAAAATGATTTTACTGAAGAACAATGCAAATTGATCAATGATAATATTTTAAAATCAGCCGATACTTTGTATGGTGGATTTGGAAACGCACCTAAATTTCCACAGACATTCACGATACAGTACCTCTTGCAATATGGACATCATTTTAAAGATGAAAAATCATTACAACATGCTGAATTTTCTTTACGTAAAATGCTGGAAGGGGGGATCTACGACCAGCTTGCAGGCGGCCTGGCAAGATATAGTACTGATGCGACCTGGCTAGCTCCTCATTTTGAAAAGATGCTTTACGACAATGCACTACTGGTAGGTGTTTTATGCGATGCATACCAGGTAACCGGAAATATTTTTTATAAAAATGCTATTGAAAGAACACTCGCTTTTTTTATAAACGAGATGCAACATCCTGAAGGTGGTTTTTATGCAGCACTCGATGCAGATAGCGAAGGGGTAGAAGGTAAATTCTATGTATGGGATAAACAAGAGATTGATCATATCCTGGGCCAGGATGCTGAAATTTTTTGTAAATGGTATGGAGTTACGGAAAAAGGTAACTGGGAAGAAAAAAATATTTTACATATAACAAAGCCGGCATCTATTTTTGCAAATGAACATGCAATTAGTATTATTGAGCTGGAAGGGCTTATTAAGTCATCGGAAAGTAAATTGTTGGCAGAAAGGTATAAAAGAATACCTCCGGCAACCGATGATAAAATATTGCTGGGGTGGAATGCTTTATTACTAACGGCATTTTGTAAAGCTTCGGCAGCATTGGGAAATGAGGATTATAAAAATAATGCCATCTCCCTTTTTAATTTTTTAATAGAAAAATTCAGTAAAGAAGGTGATGTCGTTTATCATAGTTATAAGAACAACCAGGCAAAACACCCTGCCTATCTTGATGACTATGCTTATTTGATCCAATCCTGCATTTTATTACAACAGCTAATTCCGGGGGATGAATATCTGCTATATGCAAAACGTATGACATCCTATGTTGTTGATCATTTTCAAAACGAAGAGATTGGTTTTTTCTATTACACAAACAAGGGCCAAACAGATGTAATAGCGAGAAAGGTTGAAATTTATGATAGTGCCATTCCATCGGGAAATAGTATCATGGCAGAGAATTTATTTTATCTAGCCATCGTGTTTGATGATCGGGGTTGGTGGCTAAATGCTAATAAAATGCTAAAAAGCCTTTCGGAAATAATATTTAAATATCCAACATCGTTTGGTATATGGGCAAATATTATTGTTAAGCAGGTAGCAGGGGTGAATGAGATTGTTATCACTGGTAAAAATGTAGAAACGATATTGAAGGAGGTTTTAAGAATCTATCTTCCCGGCAAAGTTTTACACAGTGCATCCTCAGAGGGAAATTTACCATTATTAAAAAATAAAATATATGGTAATGAACCGCTGATATACCTATGTAAAAACTACACTTGCAGCCCGCCAGTACTGGATGTTAGCGAATTAAAAAGACTATTAAAAGATCCATAGAAATAATGATAAAGTTCACAATAATTAGATAACTTGAACGTTTAAGATAATTGGGCAAAGAAATTTGTGTAAAATTTTTTATTGGAATCAAAACCCAAAATGATAATGAATCAAAATAATCATTACATTTGCCCATTACCCTCAAAGTATAATAAAATGAACAATCGGTTTTTCTACTTGATAGCCGTAATTGCTATCACAACTGCTACAAGTAGTTGTAAAAGTTCAAAAAGTAAGGGTAGCTCCCTGCCTAACGATGGTCAGCTCCATGGAGTTGCACCTGGAACGAGGTGGAACTTAACCCGACCTCCAGGAATGGTCTATATCCCACCGGGAACATTTCATATGGGACCAAGTGATGAGGATGCAAACTATGCATACACTGCACGTAATAAGCAGGTTTCTATTAGTGGATTCTGGATGGATGCCACAGAAATTACCAACAACGAGTATCGTCAGTTTACTAACTGGGTAAGAGATTCAATAGCTGCAAAGCTTATGAACTATGTTAAACAGGGACCAGACGGAAACGAATATATTGATTGGAAAAAAGCCAAGACTATTAAATGGAGCGATAAGGCAACCATCGAAAAGATCGATGCAATCATCGTAACTCCAGATAACCGCATATTTGGGCAAAAAGAATTGGATGCAAATAAAATTGTTTACCAATCTGAAACATTTGATTACAAGGCTGCAGCTCAAAACAGGGATGTTACTATACCTCGTTCTACTTTTATTGTAAAGCAAAACATTAGGGTATATCCTGATTCTCTTTGTTGGATAAGAGATTTCTCTTATTCTTATAACGAGCCAATGGCTAAAAAATATTACAATCACCCCGCATATGGTAACTATCCTGTAGTTGGTGTTAATTGGAAGCAGGCTACTGCTTTCTGCGAATGGCGCTCCCATTTCCTTACCGCTTTCTTACAATCTAAAAAAAGAACTCCGGAATCAGACTTCAGGTTACCTAATGAAGCACAGTGGGAATATGCAGCAAGAGGTGGTCGTTCACAATCTCCTTATCCATGGGGAGGTCCTTATCTAAGGAATAAGAAAGGATGCTTATTAGCTAACTTCAAACCAGGTCGTGGAAATTATCCGGAAGATGGTGGTTTTTATACAGTAAGGGCTGATGCTTATTGGCCAAATGATTTCGGTTTATATAATATGGCGGGAAATGTTGCAGAATGGACAGCGTCATTATATTATGAAGGTGGATATAATTTTCAACATGATCTTAACCCGGATATTCGCTGGAATGCAAAGGATTCTGATCCTCCACGCATGAAACGTAAAGTTGTACGCGGTGGAAGCTGGAAAGATGTTGCTAATTTCTTACAAGTAAGTACACGTACTTATGAGTATCAGGACACTTCAAAGTCTTATATCGGTTTTCGTTGCGTGATAGATTTACCTCCTGCATCTAAAAAAGGAAAATAATAGATTATATTTCTAAAAAATTGATTACTGATTTATAACCCGTTTTTAAGTAAAATTAAAAACGGGTTATTATTCTCAAATATTTACAAACAAACAAACAATCCCACTTAAAACCTTAAAATTTTAAAAAACATGTCAGTTAAAATTCCTTCTAACATTAGTAAATGGATGGATGTTGCAGTTTCTATCGCCGCATCTGCGGTTATCTTTGGTGCGTTACAGAAAATTCTACACACACCAATTGCAGATCTTTGGTTGAAGATTGGTCTATATACTGAGGCTTTGATCTTCTTACTTTATGGTATTCTTTATTTGATTTATCCACCAGTAAAAGAGGATTTTGAAGGACATGGAGCAAAAGCTGTTCCTGTAGGAAATCCTGCTTTGAACAACATGGATAAAATGCTTCAAGAGGCTGACATTACTCCAGCCAACCTGAAAAGATTGGGCGAAGGTTTCCAAAAACTTGGAACTTCAGTATCAGGAATTACTGATGTAAGTGATGTTGTAAAGAATACAAGCGATTTCAGTGCTAAAACAAAAGAAGCCACCAACGCAATTGGAACAATGGCAACTGCGTTTACCAGCAGTGCAAACACAATGGCATCATTTAATAATGCATCTGAAAGTGCTAAAGGGTTTCATGAGCAGGTACAGGTTCTAACAAAAAATCTTGGTTCATTAAATACTATTTATGAACTGGAACTGAAAGAAAGCAACAATCACCTGAAAGCATTGAATGGTTTCTACGGTAAAATGGCAGAAGCAAGCCAGGCAATGATGAGCAGCGTAGAAGATGCTAATAAGGTAAAAGAACAAACAGGTACTTTGGCTACCAACCTTGGTAAACTTAATTCAGTTTACGGCAACATGTTAAACGCAATGCAAGGCAGGCAGTAAGCTGTAAAATTCGATCCAAACAACATTCAATAAAAACATTAATACTTATTAGTTATGGCTTTACCTAAAGAGCCCCGGCAGAAGATGATCAACCTGATGTACCTGGTGCTTACCGCACTGTTGGCACTGAACGTTTCATCTGAAATTTTAAATGCATTCAAGGTTGTTGATGCGAGTCTTGTGACTTCAAATACGAATCTTACTTCAGGAAATCAATTGCTTTATGCTTCCTTAAAGGCAAAAATGGAAGATCCTGGTACAAGGGAAAAAGCTATAATCTGGAATGAAAAAGCTGATAAAGCTAAGAAGCTTTCAGCTGATATGGATGCATACATTAGTCAATTAAAAATTGACTTAAAAAAAGAAGCAGGTTCTAAAATGGTTACAATTGATGGTGTAACTAAAGAAGAATATAAAATTGATGACCTGGAAGCTGCTACACGTTTGTTTGGTAGTAGTGAAGGTGGAAAAAAACAAGGACCTATTCTTGAGCAAAAGCTAAAGGATTACAGAGAAGCAATGTTAAATGTTGATCCTGAAATCAGGAAGCTCTATGCTAATTCTTTTCCGGTAGATATTTCTCAACCTACAGGACAAGATGGTAAACCAAAAGAATTTACGGAAGCATATTTTCATATGACACCGACTGTAGCAGGTCTTACATTATTAAGTAAGTTCCAGAATAATGTTAAGAATGCAGAGAACTTGGTTGCTACATATTGTCAGAATCAAGTAGGTGCTGTGAAATTTATCCTTAATAAATTTGAACCAATCGCAACAGCAAATTCAACTTACCTGATGCCAGGTGAAGAATTGATTGTTACGGCTGGTGTAGGAGCATTTAATGATGCATCAAAACCAGTAATCTCAATCGGCGGAACTCCTTCAGCATTAAATGATAAAGGTGTGGCTGAAAAGAAATTCAATGTATCAGGTGGCGGAAATCAAAAGGTTCATGTATCTATCGCTTATACAAAACCTGATGGAACACAGGATCATCTTGAAAAAGATGTTGAGTATACAGTAGGTACTCCTGGTGGAGCTGCTGTAATGCTTGATAAAATGAATGTGTTTTATATTGGGGTAGATAACCCTGTTACCATTGGATCTCCTACAGGATGGGATAAGACGACTGTAAGCATGACTGGTGGTACTATCTCTGGAACCGGTTCTAAAAGAAATGTTCGTGTTACAGCTGTGGGACCTGCAAGTATTACTGTTGCTCCACAAGGAAAAGGACTTTCATTTCCTTTTCGTGTAAAAAGAATTCCTGATCCTGTATTTAAAGTTGCATCCGGTAAAGTAAGGATGACATCTGTTGAATTCAAGAACCAGCAATTCTGCCGGGCAGAGTTAGAAAACTTTGACTTTGATTTGAAATTCAATGTAGTTAGTGCTACAGTGTATTTTTCCGGTGCCAATTTCCCTAACGTTGTAACAAGTGCAATAACAGGAAACAGCCTCGCTGGTCTATCAGCATTTATGGCGAGATGTGGTCCAGGTTCTGTAGTTACTTTCGATAACGTAAAGGTAAATGGTCCAGATGGTGTGAGAGGTATCGATGGTAAATCAATCGCCCTATATTAAAAATAAAACTATGAAAAAAAGCTTTTTAAAAATCCTATTCCTGGCAATCCTATTCGCAGGGTTTGCGGATGTTGCTGTTGCTCAAAAGAAAGGTGGGACCCGAAAGTCTACCAAAAGAACAACTAAGACAAAAACAAATACGAAGATTAAACCTAGTATTCCTACTGCAGATACAACTGCCGCAGTTGTTGTCCCAGAACTTGTTAATGATAGCCTTCCCATTAAATTGGTAAAGAAATCGATGAGGCGTGATGCTGCAGTTGACGATGCGGTTTTGAAAGATAGAACTCCTTTGGAATATGAAAATCTTCGTGCTGATGATGCAGTTTGGCGTCATAAGATCTGGCGGGAAATTGATACGAGGGAAAAGATTAACATGCCTTTTAATTATGCTGCAGAAGAAGATAATGGAAGCCAACGGTTTATCATGATATTATTGCAGGCATTACAAGATAGCTTAGTAACTGCTTTTAGTAATATTGATGATCGTTTTACAACACCAATGACAAAATTGGAAATTTCCAGGGCTGTAGGTGGTGATGAGATAGAAATTCCGATCATTGATTCTAATGGTGTTACTACCGGTACGAAAAAAGTGCGTCCTGAAATTAACCTGGATTCATTTTATAAATTCAGAATCAAGGAAGAAGTGATCTTTGATAAAGAAAGTTCTCGCTTATTTTGGAGGATACTTGGAATCGCACCAGTAAAAAATGTAATTACTTCTTCAGGTGTTGATCTTGGTCCCACTGAATTATTTTGGGTTTACTATCCTGATATGAGACCAATATTTTCTAAGTATGAAGTGTACAATGGAAAAAATTTTGGTGCACGTATGACATGGGATGATTTGTTTGAAAGTCGCATGTTCAATGGCAGGATCATTAAAAGTACCATGGATAATCCATATGACCTTCAGATCAGGAACATTCCTGGATTGCAGGATAATGGAATACTTCAACTACTCGAAGGTGAAAATATCAAAGAAAAAATATTTACCTACGAACAGGATCTTTGGAGTTATTAATCTAACATAAGAATTATTTAAGAGCCCTTCAGTAATGAGGGGCTTTTTGTTTTTTAAATATGAATTTTCTTACCGTTGAGTATTGAAAGTTGGATATTAAAAATTAATTGGAGACTTCATTCATCAGAGAGGTTGTAATAAATACACAAATATTCAACTTTCAATACTCAATGTTCAAATTAATACATGTTCCAACTTTGAAAATACCCCAAATAGGGTATTGTTTTATCCTCAACTCACTTATACCTTTGTTTCGGTTTTTCATAGGATATTGGATTTTAAAGCGGGGCTGGATTTCTATCCTGGCCCTTTTTTATTGCCGTTACCTACTTGTAAAGCGTCATGAACAATTTTTGCTTTTGATCTGCCTACTACCATTTCCAGTTCAGAAAGTTCCGTTTCTCTTATTTTCTTAACCGATTTGAAGGTTTTTAATAAAGTATCTGCTGTTTGCTGTCCAATCCCTGCTATATTTTCCAGCTCATTTTGAATAGCCGCTTTACTTCTTTTATTCCTGTGAAAGCTAATACCAAAACGGTGTACCTCATCTCTTATCCGCCTTATTAATTTTAGGCTCTCACTGTTCCAGGGTAATTGCAATGAAGCGGTATCACCTGCAAAAAAAAGCTCTTCCTGGTTTTTAGCTAAACCTACTAAAGTTGTTTTACCTGATAGCCCAAGTACATGAATACGCTCCAATGCAGCACTTAACTGGCCCTTGCCGCCATCAATAATGATTAGCTGGGGCAATGGCTTATTTTCTTCTAAAAGACGTTTATACCTCCTGTTTACAACCTCTGCCATAGAAGCAAAATCATTGATGCCTTCAACCGTTTTTATATTATAATGCCTGTAATCAGCCTTACTTGGCTGACCATCTATAAAACAAACCATTGCGGCAACCGGGTTTGTTCCATGTAGGTTTGAATTATCAAAGCATTCTATATGATAAGGTACTTCAGGTAGTTGCAGATCGGCTTGAAGTTGCAATAACACGGCTTTTTTTTCTGAATCTGTTTTGTCTTCCAGCTTCAATAATTTTTTTGCGTGAAGCTCTTCTTTAAAAAAATTTACATTTTTTTCTGATAGTTCGAGGAGTTTCTTTTTATCTCCAAGTTTTGGAATAGTAAGTGTAATTCCTTCTTCAGGATATTCTACCTGGAATGGGATGATGATCTCTTTTGCTTCGCTGTTAAAAGTTTGCCGAAGCTGAGCAACTGCAAAAGCAAGAACCTCTTCTTTTGTTTCTTCCAGTTTTTTCTGTAAAATGATCGTTTTTGTGAGTATGATGCTTCCATTAATTACAGCCAGATAATTTACATAAGCAGTATCGCCTTCCTCTAAAATAGAACAAACGTCAACTGTACCTGTATTTGTATTTACAACAGTGGACCTTGCCTGGTAATTTTGAATTTGTGCGATCTTATCCTGGTAAATGGCTGCTTTTTCAAACTCCATTTTTTCTGCATGGATCTTTATTTGTTTTTTAAAATCCTGCACAACAGGTGCCATATTTCCTTTTAAAATACTTCTTAATCTTTCTATACCTTCTTCATAATCTTCTGAAGATTGTAAGCCCTCGCATGGCCCCTTGCAATTTCCTAAATGATATTCAAGGCAAACCTTAAATTTTTTCTTTGCGATATTATTTTCAGTAAGATTCAATTTGCAGTTGCGCAAAGGAATATTTTGTTTAATAAATTCCAGGAGATCCGACACTTTTGCTACTGATGTATAAGGTCCGAAATAATGTGAGCCATCCTTTAATTTTCTTCTTGTAAAAAAAACTCTTGGAAACCTTTCATTTTTTACAACAATGTATGGATATGACTTATCATCCTTGAGGTTGATATTAAAGAGCGGTTGATATTCTTTAATCAGTGAATTTTCCAATAAGAAAGCATCCTGCTCACTATTTACAATAGTGAATTCAATTTTATGAATACGCTGAACAAGCTCGGCTGTTTTATAATTTGTAAATATTTTGGAAAAATAGCTGCTGACCCTTTTACGCAAGTGCTTGGCTTTACCAACATAAATAAGTTCATTGGAGCTGTTGAAATATTTATAGATACCCGGTAGTGTGGGTATTGTTGATGCGATTGCTGAAAATGCTTCCTGCGTCATTATTAAAACGAATTTAGAATTAAGAGTTTAGAATTATGAATTTGCCTATTGGAATAGAAGCTGACTTTTGAAATAGTAATTCTTAATTCATAATTCTGCATTCTTAAAAGTGCCATTTTAGGGTGATCTCTTTTTCAATTGTAACCTTGCCACTTGAATCACTTAAAACCGTTTTTATATTACAGCGTTTACCTGATTCCCATGTTAGCAGCAGCGTTTTTTTGTCTGTTAATTTTTTCACGAGGTACACACTTCTTACCGTGTTTTTATTAGGATCAACATACACGTCCCAATGCTGAAAAGAAAAAGTATCAGGTAAGATTTTAATTGGATCATAAGTGAAAGTAATGGCATCAAGGGTCTGATCCATGAATTTTTTTTCAGAGAAAAGCGATATCAAATTTGTTGTATCAATTTCAGGAGATAAAAAATCCGCCACTTCATCATTTAGTTTTTCCATCTTCAGCCAGGCAGAATCTGTATGGTTGTTTATTGTTACAAATTTCATTGGATTTACGCCGCCATTTTTTATTTCATAAATCTGGCCTTTTATGTAATCAGTAACTGGAAAAAAAACTTTTGGTTCCGGTTTTATACTGCTACTGTCAATCGCTACAATTTTATTTGTACCATCTTTTGTTTCTTGAGATTTGCATGAAACCAGGAAGAATAAAATGCTATAAAAAATATGAATGATTTTCATCTGGCAAAATTAAATGTAAACTGTCTTAATCCAAAGCAGCATTTGAGAGATAGTCTAAAAATAAAAAGCCCCGCCAAAGCAGGGCTTTTCTTTTAGAGATGTACAATTATATTAGAAATTTTTTGTTACACCTAGTTTTATACCAACGTTGTACAGCTTCTCATCAAACGAATACTTTTTGTCGTAGGTAGAAAAGAACTGGTACCTGAATTGAGGGCCGGCATTAAAAGTAATTCCTTTTTTCGTTCTATAACTTACGAATGCTTCAATACCTGCATTTAAATTCCATTTGCGTAAAAACTTAGAATCATATACATAATTCCTGGAATCAGCAGAAATAAGGTATGCGTTGCCAAACAATACATATGTTGGTTGAACGGTTGCTCCAACAAACCACTGAAGATTGTGTTTGCCAGCAAATTTTATATCGGCACCAAGCGGCAATGAAACCTGGAAAGTACTGCTGTTTAATTTTTTGTCATTGCCATTTCCTGCAAGATTTGCCAGGCTGGTTGACCGTTGACTTAATATAGCACCAGTAGATGAATAAGAATCTTTCAATACCAGGTTGGTATAAGTGGAATGGCCTAATTGATGAGCATGGATCTTATAGTCTGTAAAATTAAACTGAACACCTCCTTTTATATGCATTGATTTTGATTGTGCATATATAACTGAATAACCAGCTTCAAGGTTAAAGCCTGGATTTTGCTGCAAAGCATTTTGACCATCGGGAACAGTAGTTACCAGTGAGGGGCGTGCAGGTGCATTATACTTGGCAGTTTGAGTAAGTGTTCTGAATCCAACGGATGGGGTTAAATATAACTGGTATTGCAAT
Source organism: Ferruginibacter sp. (assembly GCA_039934735.1). Taxonomy (GTDB): domain Bacteria; phylum Bacteroidota; class Bacteroidia; order Chitinophagales; family Chitinophagaceae; genus Ferruginibacter. Next base: position 48,993 of record JBDTLP010000013.1, read on the forward strand.
CTTGATTTCAAAGAAGGAATTGGTTGATTGTGGAAGGCATAATCTTCGACCCATTCTTTTTCTAAATTGATGCTGTTGTTTTTTGCAATTGATAAACCTGGTAAAATTACAACAGGAAACACTTTTTCAATAATTCCTGGTTGATGTGGATTATTTTCAATTGCAACAGCCGTATTGTTTTTTTCAATCCTGTGCCTTGCGATTTTATTTTCAGTACCTATAACATTATTATCTTCAGCAACGGCAGTTGTTAGTTGCATGGCAGAGAATGTCCTTATTGAGCGGATGAATTTATTATTAGTTCCTACGTTTTGATCCTTGCTGTTATCTGCGTTATCAGGATCATTTTTTACCGACAGGCTATTATTATTTTTATATGTTATAGTCGTTTTAACTGCAACAAACCTTCCGCTGTTTTTATCCTGGCTATTTAAAACTTGCACAGGAACTGAACCAACTGAAGTTGAAGGAAGAACTTGTGTTTGTGAATTTTCAAGAGAGGTTTCTGTTGCTAATACATGGTTTGAAGCCGTGATTTTATTATTATTTTGTTGAGCAATTAAAGGGTTGTTTTTGACATCTTTCTTTGCCACATTTGCAGATCCTGTAATTTCATTTCTATGAGACAAGCCAATAAAAATAATTGATGATACTAATAAAAGACAAACAGCAAGTGAAGGCCATTTGCGACCTGGATGCAGGTTATTATATAAACTATTCCAAACCCTTTTTGAAGGATACATTCTGAAATCATCTGTAGTGTCCTTCAAAAACTGTTCAAAATCATCCGTGTAAAATTTCTTTTCCATCTTTTTCACAAAAGCTTTTAGTTAGCCGGCAACTCAATACAAGAGTTGAACGAACATCCTTTTATTTTTTTTATAGTGGCGATATTGCCGCACCAAAAGATACTCTTGCTTTTGGTTTTAGTATTATTTTCTTTTTTATTAAAACATCTTCCAACATGGCCTTTGCCCTTGTATATTGACTTCGGCTTGTACTTTCTTCTATTTCAAGCATTTTTGCTATTTCTTTATGAGAATACCCTTCAATGGCGTAAAGGTTTAATACGGTTCTGTATCCTAAAGGAAGTAATCGAATACACTCTACCACTTGTTTTGCCTGCATGATAGAAGGGATCATGTCTTCTTTTATATGAATGCCCGTCGCATGAATAATATCAACGCTATCAGCAAACTTTTTATTTTTCTTTAAAATATTGATGCAGGTATGCACTATGATCCGCCTAATCCATCCTTCAAGGGCTCCTTCATTTCTATATTGATGTAACTGGGTAAATACTTTGATAAAGCCATCCTGCAACATGTCCTCAGCATCTTCCCGGTTTTTAGCAAAACGGTAGCAAACCCCAAGCATGCGGGGGCTGAATCTGTTATATAATGCCTCCTGGGCGGCTGCATTATTTTTTATACTTCCGGCAAGCATTTGCTCTTCGGTCATAATTAAGGATTTTGTACCGTATAAATATAGACAATATTGTTTTACAGATGCTGCATGGGAATAAAAAAGACCCAATTTTGACAGTTCAGAAACCTGAAATAAGATCACGTGTAGCGCAGGTGTAATTCTATTTCTTCTTTTGAAGACTGTCTAATGGATAATTTGCTTTAAAACTATCTCTTAATGCTGTTACCCATGTGGCAATAACCAGCTTTTGATCAGCGCTTAATTTTGCATCCCGGTGTATGAGTGTATAGGAACTTAATGGCATTTCTTCTCTTTTTACCTGGTCATTTATTTCTTCCAGTTTTCGATATTGCCTGCGTAAGTTATAAGTACCAAATTCAGAAAAATTCAATTCCGATTTACCTTCTTTGATATGATTACCAAGCCACAGCGACACGGGCTGTATGTTAGCATACCATGGATAAATAGTATTGTTGCTATGGCAATCATAACAACTGGTTGCCAATATTTGCTGAACAGGAACGGGGACGTTATGATGAAGCGTTATATCATTCAGGCTTATACCAAGAGTAAGGTTATTGTTTGCCCTTGGATAAAACTGGAATAAAATGAGGATGAATAATATTATTCCGAAAAATAGCTTAAAGAATCTTTTCATATTTTAAATTAAAATGTTCCCAGTCATTTCTGCAGGAATGCCGAGCTGCATCATTGTTAAAATTGTTGGTGCAATATCACCCAATTTTCCCGCTTTTATCACCCCTTTCCAGTTTTGATCAATAATAAAAAATGGAACCAGGTTTAATGTATGTGCGGTGTTAGGAGTGCCATTTTCATTAATCTCGTAATCTGCATTTCCATGATCAGCTAATAAAAACACTGCATAATCTTTATCCAATGCAGCATAAACTACTTTTTCAACGCATTCATCTACCGTTTCCACGGCTTTTATCACCGCATTCCAAATACCTGTATGGCCAACCATGTCTGCATTAGCAAAATTAAGGCAAATGAAATCTGGTTGTTTATTCATAATGTCCGTAACTACGGCATGTGTTACGGCATGAGCACTCATTTCAGGTTGAAGATCATAGGTGGCAACTTTTGGTGACGGTATCATGATCCTGTCTTCGCCCTCAAAAGGTTTTTCCCTGCCGCCGCTAAAGAAAAAACTTACATGTGGGTATTTTTCTGTTTCGGCTATGCGTAACTGTGTCTTCCCGTTCTGAGCCAAAATTTCACCCAATGTATTCTTAAGATCATCATTTTCAAAGACCACATGTATGTTCTTAAATTTGTGATCATACATGGTCATTGTGGTATAATGAAGATCCAGCTTATGCATGTTATAATCTGGCATATCACTTTGCGTAAGCACTTCTGTAATCTCCCGGCACCTGTCCGTTCTGAAATTGAAACAAAGAACAGCATCGCCATTTTCAATACTTGTCTTAGTGAGCTTATTATTTATTAATGGATTAATAAATTCATCAGTTACATTTTCATTGTAAGATTGCTGAATGGCATCAATAAAATGATCAGTCCTGGTGCCGGTTTCGTTAACCATGGCATCATAAGCTATTTTTATTCTTTCCCAGCGTTTATCCCTGTCCATAGCATAGTATCGCCCCATTAATGTGGCAATATTTCCAACGCTGTTATTCATGTGTTGTTGCAGATCCTTTATATAAGAAATTCCTGCTTTTGGATCAGTATCACGTCCATCAGTAAACGCATGTACCAAAACATCTTTAAGGCCATTTGCTGCACAGGTTGATAAAAGCGCTTTCAAATGATTGATATGGGAATGAACACCACCATCGCTTACAAGACCCACAAGATGAAGTGTTTTATTCTTCGTTTTAGCATAGCTAATAGCTGCTAAAATGCTGTTGTTTTGTTGAAACTCATTATTGCGTATAGAAACATTTATGCGCTGCAATTCCTGGTAAACGATCCTTCCGGCACCTAAGTTCAAATGGCCAACTTCGCTATTGCCCATTTGCCCATCTGGTAGTCCTACCTCTTCTCCGCAGGTCACAAGGGTCGTATTTGAATATTTTTTATATAAGGAATTCACGAATGGAGTGTGTGCATTTTGGATGGCATCACTTGATTTTATTTTGCCCAAACCCCAGCCGTCCATTATTATTAGTATAATTTTCTTACTTTTCATTTTGTAAAACTAAATATTTGCAACTAAATGGGTTTAGATATTGTTTTAAACTGTAAGAAATAGTTGTAAAAAGCGGCAATTTTGTTCTGGTTGGCACGTTTTTAGACAAACACTCATCGTAAAATATTCTTTATGAAACAATTTTTTACATTTATTGCCGCCGCCCTTATTTTATCCTCTTTTACATTAACTGGAAGTATTGATGAAATAATAACTGCATTAAAAGCAGGCAATGCAGCCCAGATAGCAAAATACTTTGATAATACTGTTGAAATAACGCTTCCTGATAAAAGCAATAGTTATAGCAAGAGCCAGGGCGAAATGATCCTTAAAGATTTCTTCAGCAATTCACCCGTTAAAAGTTTTGATATTTTGCATAAAGGAGAAAACTCAGGTTCACAATATTGCATCGGAACGCTGGTTACAGCAAGTGGCTCTTATAGAACAACGGTGTTTATGAAACAGAAAGGGGATAAGCAGACGGTGCAGGAGATCAGGTTTGAAAGCAAGTAGGATTAATTAAGAATTATGAATTAAGAATTAATAATGGAACTCCCGGTTGGGAGTTTTTTTATTGTTCCCCTTGTAGTATCAATTTTATTTTTTCTTGTTCTGTGTCGGGACAGTTTTAATTTTTTTTGACACAGTTTCTTTTCAATCCTTAGCTTTGTTTCCATGAATTATAATGAACAGTTGAACGAACTTATCAAAAATGCATTAGCTGAAGATATTGGCGATGGAGATCACTCTACTTTATCCTGTATTGATAAAAATGCAAAAGGAAAAGCCGTTCTTAAAATTAAACAGGAAGGCATTTTAGCTGGTGTAGCGGTAGCAGAAAAGATATTTCAGTATATGCAGGCTGAAATCGTTTTTATAAAATATAAGCAAGATGGTGAACCGATGTCTATTGGAGAAAAAGCATTTGAAGTAGATGCAAATGTGCATACCATCCTGCAATGTGAAAGGCTTGTACTTAATTGTATGCAACGTATGAGTGGCATTGCAACATTGACAGGAAAATATACGGCTAAACTAAAAAATTATAAAACAAAGTTGCTTGATACACGTAAAACAACACCTAATTTTCGCTTGCTTGAAAAAGAAGCAGTAAGAATTGGAGGTGGTTTTAATCATCGCTTTGGCCTGTACGATATGATCATGTTAAAAGACAATCATATTGATTATTCCGGAGGCATTGAAAATGCGATTAACAAAGCTTATGCATATATACAGCAAAATAAGCCCGGTTTAAAAATAGAAGTGGAAACAAGAAGCATTGATGATGTAAAAAAAGTAATGGCAATTGGTAAAGTTGATCGCATCATGCTTGATAACTTTACGCCAGCAAGTATTACTGAAGCATTAGCAATTATTGATGGCCGTTATGAAACAGAAGCAAGTGGTGGTATCAACTATGATAATTTAGAATTGTATGCAGCTACTGGTGTTGATTATATTTCAAGCGGAGCAATTATTCACCAGGCTGTAAGTTTAGATCTTAGTTTAAAAGCAGTTATCATTTAAATGTAAAATGTAGAATATAAAATTTAAAATGTAAAAGTTGTAGTTTATAAATGTTAGATAGATCTATTGAAATTGGATGTTTGACTTTTACATTTTACATTCAATATTTTGCATTTTAGATTTCCTGAATTTTAATAAGAACAAATATGTCCAAAAATAAAGCACCTCTTTCCGGTATTGTTTATTCAACCGATCCCGCTTTTAAGCCTGAATATGAGCAGGATCAATCTTTAATTACCCTGGAACCGGCACAGCAAAAACTAAAAATAAGACTTGATACAAAGCATCGTGGCGGCAAAGCTGTTACGCTTGTGGAAGGTTTTATTGGAATGGATTCTGACAAAGAAGACCTTGGAAAGAAATTAAAAACCTTTTGTGGTACAGGAGGTTCTGTAAAAGACGGCGAAATATTAGTACAGGGTGATAATCGTGAAAAAGTGATTCAATGGCTCTCGAAAAATGGCTATAAAAATGTAAAAAAGTTATAGATCCTCCAGCACATCTTCATTTGCCAGGAAACTAAGCGCACCACTTGGACATTTTTTAACCTGGTTAATAATAGTCAAAGTATCCGATTGAGCCATTTCTATCCATGGTTTTCTCCTTGGATCAAAAACCTGGGGCAGGCCTTTGAAACAGATCGCTGAGTGCTGGCATAAACCCGGTTGCCAAACCACGGTTATGTTATCGTTTTTGTAATAATGTTTATTTATTGCCATAAAATCGGTTATGTAGTTATAAATTTACAATAAATGAATTATTTTATTATTATATTCACAGCAAATGTTTGAGCATGAATTCTAAGATATCAGGCGGAGTAAAGATAATAGTTGAAACTTTTTATCAATCCGAATATAGCAATCCAATTAATAGTGAGTTTATGTTTGCGTATAAAATTACAATAGAAAATAACAATGAATTCTCCGTAAAATTACTACGCAGGCACTGGCATATATATGATAGCAATGGCAGCTTTCGTGAAGTAGAAGGAGAAGGGGTTGTTGGTATTCAACCCGTAATTGCTCCCGGAACATCTTATCAATATATTAGTGGCTGCAATCTGCGTTCAGAAATAGGAAAGATGCAAGGCACTTATTTACTCGAAAACCAGAACAATAAGAAAACCTTTAAAGTAACCATTCCTTCATTTGAAATGCTGGCTCCCTTCAAAATGAATTAAGCTTTTTTTCATTTTTTTTAGTACCTTTACCCCCATTTAATTATAGGAAATAAACTATAGAAAATTTCTCTTTTTCGCTGTCTTTTAATTGAAAAAAACAATGATTATTTATTGTTCATTCATAAAATCCAAATATGGCTACTAAAATAACTTTCAACAACAACGACAACAGGTTTTTTCAAAGCCTGAAACAAAGTGTTGACACTTATTTCACAGAAAAAAATATTAAGAAGACCGGTGACTGGAGGTTATTCATAAAAACATTTATTTTGATAGGAACAGCACTTGGTTCTTATCTTGTTTTGATGCTTGCAAGTGCTTACCTAAGTACATTTACTGCCATTTTCTTGTGTGTGCTGTTTGGTTTTACTTGTGCATGTATTGGTTTTGCTGTAATGCATGATGCAAATCATGGTAGCTATAGCCCCAATCAAAAATTAAATGATTTCCTTGGTTTTATCGCTTCAAATGGTTTAGGTGCCAGTTCTTATTTCTGGAAACAAAAACACAACATCATTCATCATACTTATACAAATGTAGATGGCATAGATGATGATATTGCAAAGAGCCCGATCATCCGTCATTGTGAAACTCAAAAATGGGTTCCTGCTCATAAGATCCAACATTTATACCTCACACCGGTATATGCCCTTTCTTCTATTTTCTGGATATTTATTATGGACTTTACTAAATATTTCAGCCGCAAAATTTATTCAACAGAAGCCTGGAAATTAACGTTGAAAAATCACATTATCTTTTGGGCCACTAAAGTTTATTATATTTCTTTTTTTATTGTTGTTCCAATCATGACCTGGGGATGGGCAGCATGGCTCGTAGGGTTTCTTATCGCAAATGCAGTTATGGGCATTACCCTATCTTTTGTATTCCAGCTTGCTCACGTTGTTGAGAATACTGAATTTGAGCACATTCCTTTAGATGAAACAAAACATGTTGAAACTGCATGGGCAGAGCACCAGATTAGAACTACCGCAAATTTTGCCATGGATAGTAAAGTTGTTTCATGGTTTGTTGGTGGACTTAATTATCAAATTGAACATCATTTATTTCCTAAGGTAAGTCATGTCCATTATCCGGCAATCAGTAAGATAGTACAAGCAAAATGTAAAGAATTTAATCTTCCTTATCATAATAATACAACATTATGGAAGGCATTGGCTTCTCATTTTAAGGTAATGAAACAGCTTGGTAAAAGACCACAGGTTGCAGCAATGCAGGTAATGGCTGCTTAATATCAGGGCTTATACTTTGCTTCCTGGAAAATAATTTCAGCATCTTTATTCATTAGTTCAGGCAGTGTAGACTTTGGATTTTTATCCATAAACTTTTTTACAATCTGCCAGCCGGCAAATGAACCAATATTACCCGGAGCGTCTTCTCCTAATTCCTGTGTTTTGGGTCCTTCATCAACATAATTTTTTATCACATCATTGTCGATGCTTTGCAAATAATTATTTTGAGTAAAAAGTTCCCATATCCTTGATTCGCCTTTATAACAATCTTTCAATTGCGTTTCAGTATATCCTATCAATTTGTATTCTTCTTTATTTGGTAATAATTTGCTGAGTAAAAATAGGCGCTTCCCTTTTTCAACCATTTGTACAATAAGTGTTCTATCATCCTTTTTTTCAGGATACAAATCTGATAAAACATTTTTCATGCAGTTAATAACAATATAAGAAGGCTCAAACCTGCTTGTTACATACCCTGGGTATGTTTCCTGCACCCACGTTGTTTGATAGGCAGAATATTTTTTTCCAAGATGAACATGCAGGCCTATGATAAAAGCATCATCTGATATTGCATCGCCATAACCATCCATTGGGCCGATGTAAGTAATGATATTATGTGGTGCTTTATATTTCGGAAAATAATATTGCAAATATTGCAGGCTGTTTTTTATTTCATTTTCATAGGGAGTAAAATCTGCAAATACTTTTTCTGCAGTATCATATACCGGCATATAAGTAGAAATAAAAGAACGCACATAAGCATTTACACTATCTCTCGGCCACCTTGGATCTGTAGTCAAAATGGTTCCTATAAAATTCTCACCGAAGGAAGGATACTTTGCAATCAGTTGTTCTAGCTTGGTATCGATTTTACTTGTATCAAGTGTAAATAATTCTTTTTCAAATCTGCGTGTGGAAAGATTGATTTTAATTCCCGAAACATCAGGAGCTTTTGAGTGATCATTGCAGGAAAAAAACAAAACAAGCAATAGCAAACTTATTATCCGGCGCATAATTAATGATTTAACTTTGCAAAAGAAAAGCTTTTATTGATAATAATAAAGTTAATTACGAGCGAGCATGAGCATGAAAATATTTTTGGCCCAACAGAATTATCATATTGGAAATTTTGAAAGCAATATTAAAAAGATCATTGATGCTGTTATCATTGCAAAGGAGGAGGGGACTGATCTCATCGTTTTTAGTGAACTTTGCATCTGCGGTTACCCGCCAAGAGATTTTTTATACTTCAAAGATTTTATTGATAAATGCTATGATGCAATTAATGAAATAAAAAATGTAGCTGATGGAATTGCAGTATTAATTGGTGCTCCACATCGCAATGATGTTGTTGAGGGAAAAGATCTTTTTAATGCAGCTTATTTTTTAGCAGATAAGGAAATAAAACAAGTGATCCATAAAACATGTCTTCCTACTTATGATGTATTTGATGAGGATCGTTATTTTGAGCCTGCCAAAGACTGGAACATTGTTGAATTCAAAGGAAGAAGACTTGCAGTTACCATTTGCGAAGACATCTGGAACCTGGGCAATAATCCATTATACAGGTATTGTCCAATGGATATGCTGATATCACAAAAGCCTGATGTAATGATCAATCTATCAGCTTCACCATTTGATTATACCCACGATGAGGATAGGAAGGTTGCAGTCAAAGCAAATGTGTTGAAATATAATATTCCGATGTTTTATTGTAATTGCGTAGGAAGCCAGACAGAAATTGTTTTTGATGGAACCTCTTTGGTATTTGATAAAAATGCCAATCTGCTTTATCAAATGTCAAGCTTTGAAGAAGAAACCAGATCATTTATTCTGAATGATGATGGAAGTATAGAAGGAGAAATTATTGAACAAGCCGCTCATATTGCCAATACAGAATTTAATCCGCTAACACTGGAGCCTTCATTAAACATTGAACACATTTACCAGGCACTTGTAATGGGTATCAAAGATTATTTTTCTAAAATGGGTTTTAAAAAAGCCATTCTTGGCAGTAGTGGTGGTATTGATAGCGCAGTAACGTTGGCCCTTGCCTGCAAAGCGCTGGGAAATGAAAATGTACTTGCTGTGATGATGCCTTCTCAATATTCAACAACACATTCTGTTGATGATGCAGTGCAATTAAGCAGGAATTTAAAAACAGCAAGCAATATCATTCCAATTAAAAATATTTATGATAGTTTCTTAAATGAACTCAAACCAATTTTTGCTGATCTTCCATTTAATATTGCTGAAGAAAATATTCAAAGCCGCACAAGAGGGAATTTATTAATGGCGATCGCCAATAAATTTGGATACATATTGCTCAATACTTCTAATAAGAGCGAACTCTCCACAGGATACGGAACATTGTATGGCGATATGGCCGGCGGCCTCGGCGTATTGGGAGATTGTTATAAGCTGCAGATATATGAACTGGCAAAGTATATCAATAAAAATGAGGAAATTATTCCGCTCAATATTATTACCAAACCTCCAAGTGCAGAGTTAAGGCCCGGACAAAAGGATAGTGATAGTCTGCCTGAATATGATGTTTTGGACAAAATATTATATCAATACATTGAGCAATCAAAAGGGCCGGATGAAATTAAGAAACAAGGTTTTGATACAGCACTCGTGGATCGTGTTTTGAAAATGGTAAATACAAATGAATATAAAAGAAACCAGTTTTGCCCAATTATTCGCATATCACCAAAAGCATTTGGTGTTGGCAGAAGAATGCCGATCGTTGGTAAGTATTTAAGTTGATTCTTATTCCACTTTTTGTTTTCTATAATATTTAAAAAGATAATTATATTAAAATTGCGAGATAATGCGATAATCTCGCAATTTCGCCTTATTTTTAATATCTAAGTCTGAATATGATAGAAAAGGCACCCCAATTTGAAAGAAACAATGACTCAATTTCTTTGATGGTAAGACTTCAATCAGAAGGTGTATTACAAAAAATTCAAGATGAGTATTTGTATTGGGATAAAGCTAAATATAAAGCGAAGGATTGCGAACCAGAGGAATTATGGAAGGCAATTAAATTTCAACGCTATTTAAAAGCTAATACTATTCGTTTCGGCAAATATAACTTCCATTATATAATCACCGATTATCTTCAACGTGCTTTACATCTCTTTGATCTTCATATTGGAGGTAATTTAAGCAGCAATATTGGAATTGCTGAAACTGACAAAACCAAATTTGTTATAAGTTCTATTATAGAAGAAGCCATTTCCAGTAGTCAAATGGAGGGAGCTAATACTACCCGAAAAAAGGCGAAGGAGATGATTCAAAAAGAACAGAAACCTAAAAGCAAATCCGAGCAGATGATTATGAATAATTTCATAACCATGAAACATATTATACAGCACAAGAATGATGAAATCACACTACAAAATATTTTAAATATTCATAAATTAATTTCTAACAAAACTTTATTGGAGAATGAAGATGAAGGTAGATTAAGAGATAATGATGAAGTTTATGTTGTGGATCATTTAAAGAGTGATGTAGTGCATACGCCTCCATTAAGAACAGAATTGGAAGAACTAATAAATGATTTGTGTGCTTTTTGTAATAGCGAGTCAGAAACTTTTATCCATCCTATCATAAAAGGATGTATCGTCCATTTTATGATAGGATGGATACATCCATTTACTGATGGAAATGGAAGAACTGCCAGAGCAATATTTTATTGGTATATGCTAAAAAAAGGATACTGGTTAACTGAGTATTTATCAATTTCAAAAATAATAAAAGATACAAAAGCACAATATGAAAAAGCATATTTATACACAGAAATAGATGATAATGATTTAAGTTATTTTATTACTTATCATATAAAGACTATGGAAAAAGCTTTTGAAGCTTTAAAAGATTATATAAACCGAAAACAAAGAGAAGTGTTTCAAGCTGCAAAATTTATGCAGATTCCTCATGTGAATGATAGAATGGCACAAATATTAAAGATTGTTCATGATGATTCGGAACGGGTGTTAAATACCAAAGAAATTGAATTCCGGTTTAATATATCGAATTTTACTGCAAGATCTGATTTGAAAATGTTAGTTGAGTTAGGTTTTTTAAATATCATACAAGTCAATAAAAAGAAACAAAATTTTATCAAATCAAAAGTGTTTGATAAAGTTTTAGCTAAATATAAAATCTAATTTAAAATGGCAATTAATAAAGGATTCAGTAATTTTTTAGTCCTTCATTAACCCTATCAACTCGTCAACTTTTAAACTTTCTCAACCACTACGGCGGTACCATAAGCCAGCACTTCCGTGATTCCCTGCATCACTTCATTTGCATCATAACGCATATTGATTATAGCATTTGCACCTCTTTCATTGGCATGTTGAAGCATGTATTGAAATGCTTCTTCCCTTGTTTTTTCACAGAGTTCTACATAAATAGAAAGCTTTCCACCAAACAATGATTGAAAGCCACCACCTATATTGCCAAGAACACTCCTGCTTCTTACAGTGATGCCTCTCACAATACCTAAATGTTTTGTGATCCTGTAGCCTTCGAGTGAATTAGATGTAGTGATTAATTGTTGATCTACCATGGTTGAAAATATTTTGCATTAAAGTTAGCTTCATTTTTTAATAAAAATTTCTTTCGTACATCATTGCGGCTACATTTTTGTTTTGATGATTTTAAGTAATTTGTGCGTTGACCTCTGAGTATAATAATTTAGAAGTATTTTTGATATAATATCATTTTTTAACCTGGTGTTGCTATTATCAACCAATCATAAAACCAACAAGAGCCAATCCCCCGGGATTTGATGTAAAAAATAATAACTATGCTACAAACCGCAGAAGATATCCGGCTGTTAAATGAAAAGATCAATCAGGCATCTGGTTTTGTTAAAAGAATAAATGACGAGTTAGGTAAGGTCATTGTTGGCCAGCAATCCATGATCGGGCGTTTGCTTATTGGGTTACTTAGCAATGGTCACGTATTGCTGGAAGGTGTACCGGGGCTTGCAAAAACTTTAGCAATTAAATCATTGGCGCAGGCCATTCATGCTCAGTTCAGCCGTATACAGTTCACACCAGATTTACTGCCTGCCGACGTTGTAGGAACGATGATCTACAACCAGGGGAAAAATGAATTTTTTGTTCGCAAGGGCCCCATCTTTGCCAATTTTATATTGGCAGATGAAATAAACAGGGCACCTGCAAAAGTACAAAGTGCTTTATTGGAAGCTATGCAGGAACGCCAGGTAACGATTGGGGATACCAGCTATAAATTGCAGGAACCTTTTTTAGTACTTGCCACACAAAATCCAATCGAGCAGGAAGGAACCTATCCTTTACCCGAAGCACAGGTTGATCGCTTCATGCTGAAAGTAGTTGTAAGTTATCCTACAAAATCAGAAGAGCAAATCATAATCAGGCAAAATACATTGGGATTGGTAGCGCCAACTATTAATCCTGTAGCATCAACAACAGAGATACTTACAGCAAAAGAATTAGTAAGGCAAGTTTACTTAGATGAAAAAGTAGAAAATTATATTTTAGATATCGTATTTGCAACACGTTATCCTGATAAATTTAATCTTCCTAAAATAAAACCATTGATAAGCGTTGGAGGTTCACCACGAGCAAGTATCAATCTTGCACTTGCAGCCAAAGCACACGCATTCCTTAATAAAAGGGGTTATGTAATACCAGAAGATGTAAGAGAAATCAGTAAAGATGTTTTACGCCATCGAATTGCATTAACGTATGAAGCAGAAGCTGAAAATGTAAATGTGGAAGAAGTCATCAATGAAATATTGAAAACTGTTACGGTACCATAGTTCTTTTTTAGAGATGCTACTTAAATCTTGTTTAATGTTTGGAGTTTGGTGTGTGGAACGCCTTAACGCCAAACACCAAACCCCAAATATTGCAATTTGTTTAAAAGAAAAAAAAATATCGAAGCAGCAACACAGCCTATCGCTAGCGGAGAGCCTGTACTTACTACTGCCGAAATAATAAAAAAGGTAAGGGACCTTGAAATAAAAAGTAAACGCATCACTACACATCTTTTTACAGGCGAATATCATTCGGCATTTAAAGGAAAAGGGATGCGGTTTAGGGAAGTAAGGGAATACGCAGAAGGAGATGATATTCGTTTTATTGATTGGAATGTAAGCGCCCGTTTTTCTCATCCATTCACAAAATTATTTGAAGAAGAACGAGAATTAACGATGATGCTGCTCGTCGATACAAGTACAAGCAATCTCTTTGGAACAATTGGTAAAAGAAAAAAAGATCTCATTACAGAACTGGCTGCTGTACTCACTTTCAGTGCCATTAGTAATAATGATAAAGTAGGTGTTATTTTCTTCAGCAATAAAATAGAAAAATATATTCCGCCAAAAAAAGGCCGCCAGCATGCATTGTATATTGTAAGGGAATTACTTACGGTTGAACCACGTACAAAAGGCACTAACCTGGATGCGGCAATAAAATATTTTAATAACACAACTGGACAAAAAAGCATTGCATTTTTATTGAGTGATTTTCTGGATGCTGGTTATGAGAACGATCTTAAAGTAATAGGGACCAAACATGATGTAATAGGGATAAAAGTGTACGATAAAATGGATATGCATCTTCCTGATGCAGGTCTATTACAATTAGAAGATTCAGAAACAGGAAAAATAAAATGGGTGGATAGCAGCAATGACCTTGTTCGATTTAATTATCAACTAAATTTTTTTAATCATACAGATGCCTGTAAAAAATATTTTCTTAAAGCCGGTGCAGATCTACTACATGTTCGTACGGATGAAGATTATGTAAAAATCCTTCAAAAGTTTTTTTTAAAACGAAAATAATACTGAGTCTTTCTATATTCATGTTGATTAAAAAATACACATATCATTTTCTCCTCTTCATTATTTTTTGCACGATATATATTTGTTCGAACGCACAGAATGTAGAAATAAAAACAGATAAGAACCAGATATTGATTGGTGAAAGAATAGAGTATGACTTGTTCATAACGCTTCCTTCGCAAGGTTACTCAATCAATTTTGGTATGCCTGATTCAATTCCGCATTTTGAAACAATAGAAAGTGGAGGCTATGATACGATGCGTACAAGCGGCTCATTTGTTTTAAGAAGGGAATTTGTCTTTACAAGTTTTGATTCAGGCGCCTGGTATATTCCTGCGATGCCTGTAACATTACAACTGAATGATGATAAAAATACATTTACAACAGATTCTGTTCTTATCAATGTTGGTTATTCACCCACAGATAGTACCACAGAATTGAGGGATATCAAGCCCATCATGGAAATTAAAGTGATCAACTATACTGCTTACATTTTGGCAGGTGTTTTATTACTTATAGGGTTAATCTTTTTTTTAATTTACCTGTACCTGAAAAGAAGAGTCCAAAAACCCTTACCGGTACTGCATTCTGCGATTTCTCCATACGATGAGGCGATGAATGATCTGAAAGAAATTTCAAAATATGATCTTAAAATTCCTGCTGATGTTAAACAATTTCACTCACAACTTAGCTTTATATTAAAAAGATATTACAGCCGCATTACCGCAAATAATTTATTGAATAAAACAACCGGTGAGTTTTTATTAGTAATGAAACAACAGGAAGAAGAATCAAAGCAGGTAACTATTGTAGCACAAATTTTAAGAACAGGTGATGCTGTAAAGTTTGCAAAACATATTCCAACAATTTCTGAAAGTGAAAACTGTATTGCTGAATTAAAGCAAGTGATTGAGAGAATCGAAAAGGATAAACCAAATAAAATTCAACGATAAATTATGTTGATAACCGAATATTTTCATAAGATAACGTTTAGCCAACCATTTTTCTTTTGGTTATTTATTTTATTTCCTGTGCTCATAGCCTGGTATATCAAAAGGAATAATAAAATAAAAGCTTCTATTCGGGTTTCATCAATCAGTGGCGATGGTTTGGGTTCATGGAAAAATGTTTTTAGACATCTGCCATTTATATTAAGACTGCTTTGTTTTGCTTCAATTATTACGGCGCTTGCAAAACCTCAAACACAAAACCAGGAACAGCAAGCTGAAGGCGAAGGGATCGATATTGTTTTGTGTATTGATGTTAGTGGAAGTATGACGGCACAGGATTTCACACCCAATCGCCTGGAAGCTGCAAAAAATGTTGCTATTGATTTTATAAATAAAAGATTGACGGATAGAATTGGTATCGTAATTTTTTCCGGAGAAAGTTTTACGCAATGCCCGCTTACAACGGATAGGGCTGTGTTGGTAGCAGCTGTACAAAATATTCACAATGGATTATTAGAAGATGGAACTGCCATCGGTGACGGGCTTTCTACCAGCGTAGATAGGTTGCGTACAAGCAAATCAAAAACAAAAGTGGTTTTACTTTTAACTGATGGTGAAAATAATGGTGGCCACATAGATCCAATAACAGCGAAAGAAATTGCTAAAGCATTTAATGTAAGAATATATACCATTGGCGTTGGCTCCGAAGGTTATGCAGTAATGCCGGAAAGTACAAAATCAGGTGTTGTAATTCAAAGTGAAAAAATAGCTATTGATGAAAAATTATTAACGGAGATCGCTACAGAAACAGGAGGGAAATATTATAGGGCAAGGGACAATGAAAGTCTTTCTTATGTTTATAAAAACATTGATGCACTTGAAAAATCTAAAATTCAATTGATCAGTACAATCCGTTTCCAGGAAAAATTTTTCCCCTTTGTTTGTGCAGCAATCTTTTTTTTATTACTAGAAATTATTTTAAATTATACATTGTTTAGAAAATTCCCATAGTGAATGGTGAATAGTGAATGGTGAAACCTTCGAAGCTTTCACTATTCACCATTCACAAAATCATAGATCATACATCTGATGCAGGCAACAGTTTATAAATCCACCGGTAGTTGGTACATTGTTAGAAATAATAATGGACAAATTTTTAATGCACGTATAAAGGGTAAGTTTAAGATTGATAATATTACGTCTACCAATCCCATTGCAGTTGGCGATATTGTTGAAATAGATAATGAAGCCGATTTTGAAAGTACGGTGATTACAGAAATCTACGAACGTAAGAATTATATCAACAGGGTATCTCCGCATAATAAAAATCAACATCATATTGTTGCAGCTAATTTAGATCAGTCATTATTATTCGCTACTTTGAAAGATCCTAAAACATCATTGGGTTTCATTGATAGATTCTTAGTTATATCGGAAGCATACCAGGTTCCAGCTATTGTTGTTTTTAATAAGGCAGATCTTTTCGCAAAAAAAGAAATAGAAAAATTTGAACTCGTAAAAGAAATTTACGAACCCATCGGTTATAAAATAATGCTGATGAGTTTAGAAAAAAATTCAGGCGTAGAAGAAACGAAGGCATTGCTAAAAGATAAGATCACTTTGTTAAGCGGGCATTCAGGTGTGGGGAAATCAACTTTTATAAATCATCTCTTTCCCGATCTAAAACTAAAAACGCAGGATGTAAGCGGCTGGAGCGGTAAGGGATTACATACAACCACTTTTGCAGAAATGTTTGACCTTGATTTTGGGGGAAGGGTCATTGATACACCTGGCATCAGGGAAATGGGCCTTGTCGATATTTCAAAACAAGAACTTGCTCATTACTTTCCTGAGATGCATGCCGTGATGAACGATTGTCAATTTAATAATTGTATGCACTTAGAAGAACCTGGCTGCGCAGTAAAAGCAGGCGTGAATGATGGAAGCATTCATGCCGAACGTTATATCAGTTATTTGAACATACGGGATACGATCATTAAGAAGAGTTACTAATAGAGTTATGAATTATGAGTGTTGAGTTGTGAGTTTGTCTTCAAGACTTTAAGCTTTCTATCTAATATGAATATTGAAAATTGTACGTTGTATTTTGAACATTTCTTAATGCCGCAACTTTTCGAATTTTCAATATCCAACGTACAAAGCTCAACTATACAAAATAAAAAAGCTACTGATTTCTCAATAGCTTTCCATTTATATAAATGCTCGTTTCGAATTTAATTAAGTGTATGGCTCCAGCGAGTTCCAACTCATAACGCAGAATTCAAAACTCATAACGCTCAAAACGTTTGCCGTTCGAGGAAGTGCGCTACCTCCATTACAGCTTTACTGTCGCTTTTTTTACTATTTACTTGTTGTGGAAAAATACTCACACCATTGAAGATGTTGTAATGCAATGTGAGGAATTGATTTTTGTATTTAAAATCCCAGTCCAGCGTATCGCTGTCATCTACCTGGTTTAAAAATACAACTTGCAGTTGTTCTGCAAGGGTGTTAGCAATCGCATAAAACTTTGAAATGCCACAATTGTCGTCGATAACGGCTTCGGTGGCGCCTGTGTTTGTTCTTAGTTCGTAAGACATAGACGGATTTTGGGTTTAGTGGGTAAGCGAATTGGGTTTGGTGTTTTTATTAAAAGAAAATCTTAATCTAATTTTTTTCCTGCTTTCCATTTCTTCTTGGAATCTCTCTTCACAATTTCTTCCTGGCTCATTCCCCTGGCGTCATTTGGGCAAC
>JBDTLP010000014.1:0-64178 GCA_039934735.1 Ferruginibacter sp.
AATTAAGAATTAAGAATTAAGAATTAAGAATTAAGAATTAAGAATTAAGAATTACTCAAAGTTGCGGATGCAAATTCGTGTAATTCGTGCAATTAATTCGTGTTCACTTAACAAATTTGTCTTTATATAAAGTAAATAATTTGACTACAGTTAAAAATTATCTTTCGTTAATAAAATTTTCGCATACCATTTTTGCAATGCCTTTTGCGTTGATTGGATTTTTTTTGGGAATTAGATCTGATCTTTTTGCGCATAGCGATGAACCAGCCGGACTTCTTCCCATAATTAGAAAAGGCAATTATTTTTTTCTTTTCTTATTAGTAATTGGCTGTATGATTTTTGCTCGAAGTGCAGCAATGGCTTTTAATCGTTATTTAGATAGAAGGTTCGATGAAAAAAATCCACGTACAGCAATAAGAGAAATACCTGCAGGGATTATTAAAAGTAACAACGCATTATTGTTTGTAATTACCTGTTGCGTTTTATTTATTACTTGCACTTTCTTTATTAATAAGATTTGCTTCTACTTGTCGCCGGTAGCTTTGTTTGTTGTATTGTTTTATAGTTATACAAAAAGATTTACTGCCCTATGTCATATTGTATTGGGAGTTGGATTGAGTCTTGCACCCATCGGAGCTTATCTTGCAGTAACAGGTGTATTCGCTTTATTGCCAATCTTATTTTCTTTTGCAGTTGTTTTCTGGGTAAGTGGTTTTGATATTATCTATGCATTACAGGATGAAGAATTTGATAAGAGCAATCAATTATATTCCATTCCTGCTACATTAGGAAAAGCAAAAGCACTAAGAGTATCAGAAATATTACACCTGCTTTCAGCAGCATGCGTTGTCTATGCAGGTGTGTATGGAAAATTTGGATGGTCTTATTGGTTGGGTATCGCTTTTTTTATAAGCATGCTTATCTATCAACATTCAATAGTAAAACCAAATGATCTTAAAAGAGTAAACATCGCTTTCATGACAGCAAATGGAATTGCATCTGTAGTATTTGCAGCTTTTGTATTGATAGACTTATTTTTAAAACGGTAATTAATTCCCCCTTCAGTGGTTAGGAAGTTGTATATGGCAAGAATATTAGCAATAGATTATGGAGGAAAGCGAACTGGCATTGCCGTTACCGACCCATTACAGATCATCGCAACTGGACTAACAACCATTCCTTCGAACGAATTAATTCCTTTTCTAAAAAAATATTTATTACAAGAAGAAGTTGAACTCATCATCATCGGACTTCCAAAAAACTGGGATGAATCAGATACACACGGAACAAAATTAGCAGAGCAGGCAATCGCAAAAATAAAAAAAGAATTTCCCAATATGCCAGTGAAAGATGTTGATGAACGCTATACTTCCAAAATGGCCAAAGATGCCATGCTGCAAATGGGAATGAAAAAGAAAGATCGCCGCGATAAGAAAATTGTTGATGAAATAGCCGCAACGATTATTCTGCAGGAATATATGCAGTCGGTGAATAAGTAAAGTTGGTCAATAAGTGAATGAGTGAATAGGCGAATGGGTTTAATCATTTTATAGTCTTATTTACTTATTGAGCTATTCACTCATTCACTCATTCACTTATTGACTCCTTCATCCCATTCACCTCTTCTTCGTATATTTGCCTTTGACTAATTAAAAAAATATGAATCTTCCGATCGTAGCATACGGTTCACCCATTTTAAGAAAAGTTAGTGGCGATATCACGCCAGATTATCCCGGTCTTGCAAAATTACTTGAAGACATGTGGGAAACCATGTACAATAGCAATGGCGTTGGCCTTGCAGCACCACAGATCAATAAAGACATTCGTCTTTTCGTTATAGACAGTACACAAATATTTGAAAACCAGGACGACGAGGACAAAGGAAAATATCCTGATGAACCTGGATTCAAAGGCGTTTTCATCAATGCGCATGTAACGGCACTTGATGGAAAAGAATGGAGTTACAATGAAGGTTGTTTAAGCATTCCTAAAATAAGAGAAGACATCATGCGTAGCGAATCTGTTACCTTGAGTTATGTTGATGAAAATTTTCAGCCATTCACAAAAACATTCATCGGTATCACTGGCAGGATCGTATTGCATGAGTATGATCACATCGATGGTAAATTATTTATCGATTACATAAAACCACTCAAGCGTACATTGCTGAAAAGAAAGTTGGATGATATTACGAAAGGGAAAATCAAAGTTGATTATAGAATGGTGTTTCCAAAATAAAACTCAATTTGGAAATTTGGAGATTTGGTAATGTGATAATTAAAATACAGAGCATTGAAGATGATTATCTATCCTTATAAAATAATAATTTCCAAATCTTCAAATCTTCAAATTTCCAAATTGACGAGGCCTCTTTATATCGCACTCTTTCTATTTTCAATGAATGCTTCTTGTTTCTCCCAAAAGCCCATTGACACTTCTGTAATTGTCGGTAAAAAAATCATCACTCTTAGCAATGTTGTTGTTGATAAAAGAATAGATGTTCACTCCTTTATTGAACGTATAAAAAATGATAGTAGCTTTTATAAAGCATTTCGCAATCTTCATATACTTGGATTTACAGCATTGAATGATATCAGGATGCTGAATAGAAGCGGCGATCTTAGAGCATCTTTACATAGCAGGACAAAACAAATAAGAACTGGCAATTGTCGCACCATGCAAACGCTGGAAGAAACAACAACAGGTGATATTTACAATGACAATCACGCATTCAATTATTATACAGCACAAATGTATGCGGCTCTTTTTTTTACGAAAGACAGCATCTGCAATGAAACCAATATTGTAAAAGGAATAGAATTTTCTACAGAAGGAAAATCCGGAATGGAGAAACATAAGGAACAATTGAAAATGCTTTTCTTTAATCCTGGCAAAAAAATATCCGGCCTTCCTTTCATGAGCAATAAAACAGCGATCTATGATGATGATATTGCCGACAGGTATGACATGAGCATCGATATGGATTTTTACAACAATACAAGCTGCTACATTTTTCATCAAAAAGTAAAACCCGGTGAAGAAGATCATGTAGTGGTTGATGAAATGACAACCTGGTTCAATGATAGTACCTATGAAGTAGTTGCCAGAAATTATGTTTTAAGTTACGATGCGGCTGTGTATGATTTTAAAGTGAGCATGGAAGTGCAAATGAGCCGTTTCAATAACCTGACCGTTCCAACACTTATACGATATAACGGTAACTGGAAAGCGATCTTTAAAAACCGTGAACGTGGTATTTTTACAGCAACCTTATTTGATTTTCAATAAAAAAGCTGCTCGATTTGAGCAGCTTTTTTGACCTCACCCTGGAACCTGTGCTAAGAGGAGATTATTTTGATAACTTAATTCTTTATAGGTAATAGAGAATATTTTTTTCCATACTCAAGCATTTGCTGGTAAAAATTTTCAGGATATTCAATTTTTACATCAGTGACCTTATCTCCATCCATTACCGGAACAAGCCTTGGCTGAATGAAACCACGATAAGGTTTTGTATTCAATGCTGCATAACGTTTTAGTATTTCAGCATGCAATACAGGATCTACTTTAACACCATAATTTTCTACAAGGTTTTTACCTGCATTATAATCGCCTTCAGATTTGATACGCTGTATTTCTTTTAAAAGCTGGCCAAATAAAGTTCTGAGCTTATTATAGTCATTGATGCGGATATACGTTTTGCCATCTTTTTGTACAAACTCAATAACATTTTCTGACTTACCCTTTTCATACGTCCATCTTGCAATCAACTGCCTGTTACGCATATGCGCTTCTTCTACCTGTGCACCCGGTTTAAGCCTGGTAAGTTGTGTCATCAATCCATTCAATATATAAGAATCATATTCTGCTTTACCAACTTCAAGAGAAGGAGAAACACCAATTTCAACCAGTTTTTGATCCATGATATAATAAAGGGCTACAAGATCTGCACGTGCTTCTTCAAGACAAGATGCATAATTTTTTAAAGTCTTGTCTGTTGTTTCCACACCAGGGTTGATCTGGCCGCTCGCATGCCCAATACATTCATGCATATCAACATGAAGGTCAGCAGCAATGTTTCCATATTTTCTTGCACGTTCTTTTACAGTATCATTCAACGAAAATTCATCCAGCATGCCACCTTTTGCAGATGCAACATTGTACGAATAAATAATATTGCTGAGCGAAACAGATTTTGATCCATGATCTTTCCTGATCCATTCTGAATTGGGAAGATTGATGCCAATGGGTGTATTGGGTGCAGCATCGCCGGATTCAACGATTACAGTAATCGCTTTGCCGGTAATTCCTTTTACGTTTTTCTTTTTATGCTCAGGCATTAATGGTGAGTTGTCTTCAAACCATTGTGCCTGGCTGGCAATAGCAGTTATGCGTTTTGTTGCTTCTAGATCTTTCATAGAAACAATCGCTTCAAAACTTCCTTTTTTACCAATAGGATCCAGGTAAACTTCTGTAAAGCCATTTACTACATCGATTGTGCTCGTGGTATCACTTGCCCATGCAATATTAAAATCATCATAGGTTTTCAGATCGCCCGTTTTATAATATTGAACAAGTAATTGCAATGATTTTTTCTGTTGATCATTCTCGGCAACTGTTACTGCTTTTTCAACCCAGCCAATAATTTTATCAAGTGCTGCACCATACATGCCACCTGATTTCCACGTTTTTTCTACAACCTGTCCATTTTCTTTCATGACCTTGCTATTGATTCCCCAAGCAGGTGCATTTCCTTTTGTATCAAATTTTGAATAAAAACTTTCTACTTCTTTTTGTGTAACGCCTTCATAATAATTTACGGAAGATGCAGCAACGTTATCAATGTTTGGACTAAGATCCACGAGTTTTGGCTGATACTTAAGATCACTGACAATTGGTTTGATCCTGGTCAAAAATGCATCTGTAGATTCATTCGCATCTTTAGGAAGCAAACTGCTATCACAATTTTTTGCTACCTGCATAAAATAATCATAACTACATGCTGGAATGAATTTTTCATTGCCATAATGATGGTAATTGCTGTTGCTGAACCACACACGGCCGCAATATTCTTCAAAATTTTTCCAGTCATCACTATTCTTATCTCCTTTGTAAGTGCCATACATTGCTTCCAGTGTTTTGCGAAGCATGATCCCGTATTTACTCTTCTGATCATAAATAATATCCCTTCCACAAAGAGCAGCTTCATATAAATAATAGGCGAGTTGTTTTTGTTGCAAACTCAGGTTCCTAAACCCCGGAACCTGGTAACGAAGTATCTGCAAATCTGCAAATGCTTCGGCTTGTACATTGAAAGAAGTGTCGTATGTTGCTGTTTTAGCAGCAGTGCTATCAGTTGCTGCTACTTTCTTATCAGCATTATTGTTATTGCAGGAGAAAAGAAAAAGAGTTGTCATGCAAATGAGACCATGTTTTAAATTGTTTTTTTTCATCAGTTATGGCATTTTGGTTGATTAATTGTAAACTATTAAAAATACTTAATTGTCAGCATACTAAAAAAATCATCAGTGAACTTACAACAGCAGATCATTTATCTTTTCATACTTGCCATTCCCATTGCATGTATTGCCTGGACCGTCACACACGAAGAAATATTTAAAGAGCCAAGAGCGTTTTGTATAAAAAAATCCCAGGCCTGTCGGACTTTATTGCAACGTAAATTCTTTTACCTGTTTACCTGCGAATATTGTTTTAGTCATTACGTAATGATATTCTTTTTATTTGTTACGCAATATCATTTATTATACAATGACTGGCGGGGCTATTTGATAGGCGGCTTTGCATTGGTTTGGATCGCCAATATTTACATGAGCATTTTTGGATTGATACGTGTTGGAATGAAAAAGGAAAAGATGGAAGCTGATTTGAAAGAGGTTGAATTGAAAGAGTGTAAAGAAGATGATAAAGAGGTTTAAATGTTTAAGTCGTTTAAATCGTTGATTACCTTTAAACCTATTAAACGACTTAAACGTTTTTCAAACCTTCCAAAATATGCTCAAGCCCATTCAGTTTTATTTCATACAATGTTTCTAATAACATACCCAGTTTTCCCTGCGGGAATCCTTTTTGCGAAAACCATTCAAGATAACTTACAGGTAATTTATACAATAATCTTCCTTTGTATTTTCCAAAAGGCATTTCCATTCTTACCAGTTGTAAAAGAAGTTGTGGATCGGGTTGAGTAATGTCTTCCATCAACAATTATTTATTCAGCATTTTTAAATTGACTGTACTTGCGCCATTTTTCTATCAGCAATCTCATGTCTTCAGGCGGATCGCTTTTAAAGATCATCATCTCTTTTGTGGTGGGATGTATGAAGCCAAGTTCTTTTGCGTGTAAGGCTTGCCGTGGGCAGATGGCAAAACAATTCTCAACAAACTGTTTATACTTTGTGTAAACAGTTCCTTTCACAATTTTATCGCCTCCATAAAATTCATCGCTGAACAATGGATGACCGATGTACTGCATATGAACACGAATCTGGTGTGTGCGTCCTGTTTCTAACCTGCATTCTACCATGGTTACATAATTAAAACGTTCCAGCACGGAATAATGGGTGATAGCATCTTTCCCATGATCGCCTTCTGGATATGCAGTAAATAATTTTCTGAAACGAAGATGCCTGCCAACATGCGCAATGATGGTTCCTTCATCCTGATCAAAATCGCCCCAAACCAATGCAACATATCGGCGATGAACAGTATGATTGAAAAATTGTTTGGCAAGATCAGTCATTGCCTTATGTGTTTTTGCCATTACGATCAGGCCACTCGTATTTTTATCAATACGATGTACAAGTCCAAATCTTGGCAGATCACTTTCTGGAATATTGCAATGATGTTTCAGGTAATAGGCAATGGCATTAATAAGTGTTCCATCAGGATTGCCACTTCCCGGGTGAACAACCATACCTACAGGTTTATTAATTACAAAAAGATCATCATCTTCATAAATAATATTCAGCGGAATATTTTGCGGAATAATTTCAGATGATTCAGGAGAATTACTATCATAAATAATTATCTTATCGCCACCTTTGATTTTATAATTACTTTTTACTGGCTTATCATTTACCAGCACCATTTCATTCTCAATGCCCTGTTGAATTTTATTTCTTGTGGCACCTTCAATACGTGTCATTAAAAACTTATCAATCCTGAGAGAGATCTGTCCCTTGGAAACCTGTATCACCAATTTCTCATATAAATCTTCCGACTCTGGTAAATCGTCTTCTATTACTTCCTTTTCAATCATTACGTTCATTTTTTTTGATATCAGTAATCAGTTATCAGATTTCAGAAAACAGGTATTTAATATGCCAATCATTAGCCATGGCGTGGTGTTATCACCGGCCATTTTTACCATGGCTTCATGTTATCACCAACCATTGTTATGCGGCTGGTGATAACACCAAACCGCGGCGGAGGTATTTAATATGCCAATCATTTGCCATGGCGTGGTGTTATCACCAGCCATTTTTACCATGGCTTCATGTTATCACCAGCCATGGTTATGCGGTTGGTGATAACACCAGGCCGCGGCGGACAACTCACAACCCACAACCCACAACCCACAACTCTTGTCTTATCTTTGCAAATTAAAACAAAACCATTGGATAAGCAGTCGGTGATATTTAGGGATCTTGGAATAATTGATTATAAAACGGCATGGGATTACCAGGAAAATCTATTGCAGGCGAATGTTGCTGTTAAGTCAGAAGCAAGAAAAATGGAATTTGATATTGATCCACATTCACTTTCAACAAAAAATTATTTTCTTTTATGTGAGCATCCGCCTGTATATACATTGGGTAAGAGCGGTAGTATGGATAATGTTTTATTAACTGATGAACAACTGCACGAGAGGGGCATTCAGTTTTTCAGAACGAACAGGGGAGGAGATATTACTTTTCATGGCTTGCAACAAATTGTAGGATATCCAATACTAGATCTTGAAAAATTTTATACCGACATTGGTAAATATCTTCGCAATCTTGAAGAAACAGTGATACTCACACTGGCAGAATACAATATCATTGCTGGAAGAAGTGTTGGCGAAACAGGCGTATGGATCGAACCGGGAATCATTGGAAAAGAAAGAAAGATATGTGCCATTGGTGTACGCTGCAGCAGGTGGATCACGATGCATGGATTTGCATTGAATGTAAATACGGACCTTGATTATTTTAATAATATTATTCCATGTGGCATACAAAATAAGCAGGTGACTTCGATGGAAAAAGAAATGGGGGGTAAGTTGGATTATGAAGAAGTGAAAGAAAGTATTAAGCGGAATTTTGGGAAGGTATTTGGAGCAACGTTTATAGCGGATTAAAATGTCGGAAATTAATATTTTAAGATATACTTTATCAATTGCTGTAAAGTTTAATAATAATTAATTAAAATGGCAGATCATCAACCGATAAGAAATAATTTAGAAGCTTAGAATGATTTAGAATGGTTTGACTCAATCTGCGCAATTCTCAAAAAAAATCAAAGCCCAACAACAAATAACCTTACCCAAATTATTGGTTTAGAGGATACGAGATTTACTAAAGAGGGGCGTGGCTCAAAATTTCTTATTCCCTTCGATCCCAGATTTAAAGTTGCTTGCATTAATCCAGACTTAACAGACAATGATATTGACAAGCCTATAGATTATCTTGGTTTTGGCGGTGAAAATTTTATTTTAAGAATGATTGACATTATTGAGCGTTTCTCAGATTTTAGAATACAAACTAATATTTATGATGGAGGTTCACAAATTTTCTTTTATCCTGTACCAGTCGATTTTGAGTTTTCAGCACTTTCTTTTCGCATAGAAAAAGAAACAATTGAAAATAAAGATATAGAGTCAATAATTTTTCAGCACGTCGCATTTAAGTTTGGTAATGAATTAGTATTGGGTCGCGACGGCTATCACATGAAGAGATAATTTCCCATTGTAAGATCAGCTGATATCTGATTGCTGATATCTGAAATCCTTCTTACTTATTTCCCGCCTTCTGCTCCTTACTCAATATTTGAAATTTATTCTTCTCTATCAACTTCCCATTCTCAAAAATTTCAAAATGGAACCACCCTGCATTGTTATTTAATATTTTAAGAAGCAGCTCATTAAAAAATGTAGTAAAGCAAGGCGCATATAAAATTTGTAATATTTAGTACAGCAACTATGCACTCATTAGTTGAAATAGCTATTTTCCAACAGGCCTTATTTTACTTTCTGAAAGTTTTGTTTTAATATAATTTTTTAATTCCTCAAAAGTCATATTTTGAGTTTCAGCACTAATCTTTGCTCTTATTTCACGCATCATATTTACTGCGTCAAATTGTTTTTCTGTTTTAATCGTTTTCATAATTAATTAAATCTTTTGGACTTCTAATTTCTATCATTTGATAACCCATTCGAAGATTTACTGAATTGTAACCTTTAATTCTATCCAGGTTTACAATATGTTTAAAATTCCAACTAGCTAATACATCAACTTTATTAATTGTAGCTAAAGCAATATGCCTACAATCTTCTAAAGATGTTTGGCCAACTACTTTTTCTAAAATGTAAATATCGCCAAGTTTAATAGCTTCTTCTGTTAATTCTACTCTTTCAAATTTATCTCTCGAAAAATTGTGAAGTAACTCCCGGACGTTTGTAGGTGCATTTATTAGTTCGAGATCAAGTAAATCAGAAACAACAAAAATTATTTCATTGTTTTGAAGCCTTTCGAAAAGTCTAATGGTAGCATCTCTAAATTCCTCATCAAAATAACCACCGACTACAGATGTGTCTATATAAATTCTTTGCTTCAATTTTTACAATGTTTCTATCAAATTTAAACATTTTAATTTATACCTGATATCCAATATACATCCTATTTATTCCCCGCCTTCTGCTCCTTACTCAATATCTGAAACTTATTCTTCTCAATCAATTTCCCATTCTCAAAAATTTCAAAATGGAACCAACCTGCATGAACAAAATTTACTTTTTCAATGATCAGGTATTCGTCAGTAAGTTTTGTTAGTTCAAATAAAAGACTTTCTGTTTCATTGTAAAACTTAACCGTATATTTTTTTGTTGCAGCATCGGCGAGATGAATAACAATATTGTTATCCCTGGCTGTAAAAATGCGTTCACTCGGGTAAGTAATTTCATTTTCTTTTTTAGGAGGAGCGATCAACACGATAGAATCTTTACCAATAACAGATTGCCATGGATAACGTGTTTCTGCTTCATCATTTTTTGCGGATGTATCCGTTGCGTTTACAACAGGTATATCTTTTACCGGCCGCTCAGGAAGACTGATCAAATAGGCACCGCCTTCAAAAGATATCGAAACACGGTAATACATTTTTGTGTACGGAGGATTTACATCGGAGTAGCCATTCTCTTTATTCTGCGGATTTAAAACCGTACCGATCGTACTATAGTTTTTTAAACTATCATAAGAACGCTGAATAAGAATATTTGAAACTGTTGTTGTAAAAGCATTCTGCCAACTCACAATTATTTTGCCGCCAAAATTCTTTACTGTAATACCAGGTAAGATCTTTTGAGCATTTGTATCAGACGCTGCGATCAAACAAAATATAAAAAAGAAAAACTTTAATTTCTTCATGGTTGAATAAGCTCATTGATAATTATTATCAACGTATAATATGGATTTAAAGTACAAATATAAAGCGATGAAAAGGGAATTAAAAAACTAATGTTCTCATAGTAACACTTTTAAAAGACCTCACCCCAACCCCTCTCCGAAGGAGCTACTGTGTGGACACATCTTTTGGAATTTTATATTTACAATTGCGAACACTTTTAATTTTTTCAGCCTAATTGACCAACCACGATGATAGATACACGGATGACACGGATTGAACGGATAAATGCTGCTGACGCAGCATATCACGGATTATAAACTTACTAATTGATCTGTAATTATTTGGAACAAAAAATAAATCCGTTACTATCTGTTCAATCCGTGTCATCCGTGTATCTATCATTTTTGGCGGTAAAGAAAGATGTGTCCACACAGTAGTCCGAAGGATAGGGGCCAAGAACCCTTGTATAAAAAGTGTTTTCTAAGCTGAATAAAATTTATGTGATAGTAATCAAAAAGCCAATGTTCCGGCAGGCAAAGAAGCATTGCCTTGTAAACCACCGGTATGAAGGCAAACGATCTTGCTTCCATCGGCAAAATAACCTGTTTTTATTTTATCTACGATCGCATACATCATCTTTGCGGTGTAAACAAAATCTGTTGGCAATTGATTTTCTTTAAATATTTCATTCATAAAATGGATCAGTTCCGCAGTATTTTTTGCATATCCTCCAAAATGATATTCATCAAATAAAATAAGATCATCCATGTGATCGTGGCCATTTAAGAATGATATCCGTTGATGTATATCAGTCATGTTTTTTAATACCGTTACGCCAATCACTATTTCATTGTGGGGCCTGTTTTGTAAAAGTCCTGCAAGGGTAGTGGCAGTTCCCGTTGCAGTACAAATATGCGTGGCATTCGCAGTATTTAATTCATCCATGATCAGTGATGCGCCGCAGGCACCAAGTGGATGATATCCGCCCTCAGGAACAACCAGGCATTCACCAAATGTTGAAAATAATTCTTTTTGAAAATGATTTGTTTGCTTGTCGTTATAATCGTTTCTTGAAATAAACTTCAACTGCATTCCATACAATTCACATGCTTTCAATGTGCCCGATAAAACAAGAGGCTTTTCTCCTCTTACCAATCCAATACAATGCAATCCCACTTGTTTACAGGCATAAGCAGTCGCCACCAGGTGATTCGACCAGGACCCACCAAATGTTAATATTGTTTTATGTGTAGATGCTAAAGCCTGTTCTAAAAAGAAATGCAGTTTAAATAATTTATTACCAGAAATAATGGGATGTAGCTTGTCGAGTCTCGCTACAACAAGCTGTACGTTTTTTTCTGTATATGAGCTCGTATTTATATCCGTAAACTCCAATGCAGGTACCTCAAAAAGCATTTTCATTTAATAATCGTTTATCATTATTTTTGCAATTGTAAAATTGAACAGAAAATTTTAAAATAGTCTATAAATAAATATGCAACCTACACTTTTAATTTTAGCAGCGGGCATGGCAAGCCGATATGGTAGTATGAAACAGACAGAAGGATTTGGTCCCTCAGGCGAAACCATCATGGATTATTCTATATATGATGCCATCAACGCAGGTTTTGGAAAAGTAGTTTTCATCATAAGAAAAGATTTTGCAGATAATTTCAAAGCAACTTTTGGAGCAAAACTAAAAGGTAAAGTTGAAGTTGATTATGTGTACCAGGAAATGAATTGTCATGTAAATGAAAATGATATTCCAAAAGACAGGACAAAACCATGGGGAACCGGCCATGCTATTCTTTGTGCATCTGACACCGTTAAAGAACCATTTGCAGTTATTAATGCAGATGATTATTATGGACGTGATGCATTTGAAAAAGCAGCAGCATTTCTAAACAATGAATGCAATGAACATACATATGCGATCATCGGTTACCAGCTTGACAAAACATTGAGCGACCATGGCACCGTGAGCAGGGGAGTATGTGATGTAGATAAAAAAAATAACCTGATCTCTATCAATGAAAGAACAAAGATTTATAAGAATGATGATGATAAAGTTATTTTTGAAGAGGCAGGTAAATCATTTGAAGTGCCAGGCGATACAAGTGTATCCATGAATTTCTGGTGCTTTGATCCTTCAATATTTGATGCTGCAAAAGAATTGTTTGCAGAATTTGTTCCTGCTAATAAAGCTGATATCAAATCAGAATTTTTTATACCAATCATTGCTGATGAATTTATAAAGGATACTGAAAATAATATTAAAGTGATCCCAACCTCTTCTCAATGGTTTGGTGTTACCTATAAAGAAGATGCCCCTTCCGTAAAGAGTAGTATTGATAAACTGATAAAAAATAAAACATATCCTCCTTCACTCTGGAAAGAAGAACTAATAAACGGATAAATAAAAAGCCCCGCTAAACGGGGCCTTTATTATTATTCTACTTTTTGCTTAATTGCCTTTTATCATAAAAACATAATCCTGCACTTTTTTGATTTGAGTAGGTCTATCGGTACCCTTCAAAGCAGGCGTAGAAGTTATTTTTATCTTTTCATAATCCTTTATCTTTTTCACTTCTTCTATTGCATTGTAAATATTGGGTGATTTGATTGCATAAACAACACCTTCTGTACCTGTTTCCCTGCTTGTAATGATTCCAAGTAATTCTCCATTTCTATTTATAACAGGAGAGCCACTATTACCTTCATTGGCTGCAGTGCTAAGCTGGCAATAAATAGTGTCCATCTTATAACCATTCTTTGCACTCACATAACCTTCGCCATAAACAATTTCCTGTTTAGGATAACCAAGCATGAATATTTGTTCACCCAATTCTGCATTTGTTTTTCTAATGCTATAAGGCATTGGAGGAAGTTGCTTGAAATCTTTATCGGTTACTTTTAATATGGCAAGATCATTAATGGCACTTACATATACAGCTTCAGCCTGGAATTGTTCTCCTTTATTGTTTTCAACGATCAGATGATGTTGTGCTTCTTTCACCACATGCGCATTCGTAACAATAAAATTATTTACATTATCAATCAGGAAACCAGTCGCCCTGAATTTAGATTCGATAGGCGCTTGTTTTTCTTTTTCAATAACAACGGGATGCTTTTTAGAATCTTCAATAACAGCATTTACTTTATTCTCTATCTGGTTTGTTTTTACAGCTTGTTGTTTAATTTGTTGATCCTGTTCATGAATTTTTTGCACCAGTAATTTTGTGTCAGGCTCTTTACTCTTAGTATAAGAAGATATTGCGCCAACACTTACTATGGAAACAATACCCGCAATAGAAGCTGCAACAGCAATCGTTCTCTTGGAACGATTCCATATGTAAACAAGCTTTGCCTTTCCTTTCAATGGTGCTTTGGAAATAAAACCTTCATTGGTAAGTTTGGCAACCGTTTCAGTAAGCGTGTGTTTGAAACTTTTTGTATCACTGTATTTATTCAATTCATTGAAGAAGAAAATATGTTCAACAACCAATTGATCAAGCTCAGGATTATTCTTTCTTATTTCTTCAAAATAAGTTTTTTCCTCGGTAGTCATTTCTCCCTTTACATACCTTTCGGCTGCGTCTATAAGTAAAATATCGTCCATCTTATTTTCCATTTTTATACTGTGCAAAAAATAGTTTCTTCAATCTCACGAGGCATTTGTATTTCTGGGTTTTTGCATTATCGGCATTGGTATATCCAAATTCTGTCGCAATCTGTTGCATTTGTTTTTTCTGGATATAATAGGCTTCCAGTAAACTTTTGCATGGCTCCCCGATCTTGCTCATCGCATTTTCCATGATGGAAAAATCATTCTGCCTCTTTTCGTGGAACTCTAATTCCTCTTCAATGGGTACTACTTGTTCAAAATCTTCTGTTTGCCTGGTGAATCGCTGCATCTGCTGAAGCTTTTTGAGCCATAATCTCCTGCAAACAGAATATATATACGTTTTAAGTGCACAGTTCAGCTCAAAATCCGGGTTTTTCGACTTTTCGAAAAGCACAATCATCGCTTCCTGGAAAATATCAGCGGCATCGTCTGTGGTTCCACTGTTATTAACGATCATAGATTGAACCATATTATAGTTATCTCTATATATCCGTTCAATTGCGTCCTTATCTTCCCTTGCCAGGCCCTCCAATAAAGATTTTTCCGGTGATGATGTATTCACTTAGTGTTTATTAATACTGGGATTATTAATTTGTAACCCAAAAAAAAGAAAAAAAATATTTTTTAAGCGACCGGGTTACCTTTCTTTATTCTGGGTATTAACTTTCAAATTATAATTTTAAAATTAAACAACAACATCAAAATGAAAAAATTCTTAGCAATCGCGTTAATCGCCGCTTCATTCGTAGCTTGTAATGACGCAAAAAAAGAAGAAACTACAACAACTACAACTGATAGCACAACTACAGTTTCTCCAGCTCCAATGGATACTACTCATGCAGCTCCAATGGACACAACTACTAAAACAACAACAACAACTACTACAACAACTAAAGATTCAACTAAGAAACCATAATTTTTTAGTTTGAATGATAAATGCTTCTTGCTGAGTATTTATTCAATAACTTTTTTTAGGCAAGCAATCGTATAAGTCAGTCCGGTTTTCCGGATTGGCTTTTTAATTTTGGCTGATTGCCGGGCTATCATTAGTTTTGTATCAACATGACAAAAACATATACATATTACTCTTATTGGTATTACGCAAGTAATAGCCGGGTAATATTTGTATAAACTGAACATACATTCAACAGATTTATATAACTGGTCCCGGCAATAGCCGGGATTTTTGTTTTATTAAAAATCAAAAGAGATGAATATAACAATCATTGGATTGGGGCTCATTGGTGGCTCAATGGCCATTGCCTTAAAAGAAAATATGCCAATAACACATATTATTGGGGTAGATTTTAATGCTCAGAATTGTAAAAAGGCTTTGGAACTTGGTCTTGTTGATGAGATAATAGAACTATCATCAGCAATTCCCAAAGCGGAATTGGTGATCATTGCAATACCAGTGGAAGACATAAAAAAAATATTACCTGTTATACTCAATCTTGTTGATAAGCAAGTAGTCATGGACGTTGGCTCAACTAAATTAATCATCTGCGATCATGTGAAAACCCATTTCAACAGGCATCGTTTCGTTGCATCTCATCCTATGTGGGGAACAGAATTCAGTGGCCCTGAAGCCGCAGTTAAAGACGCATTTAAAAATAAGGCCGCCGTTATATGTAATAGGAAAGAATCGGACGATGACGCCTTAACCATGGTAGAAGACATTTATAAACTGATGGGAATGCATGTTGTTTATATGGGTGCAGCCGAGCATGATATTCATACAGCATACATAAGTCATGTATCGCACATTACTTCATTCGCTCTTGCAAATACTGTTTTGGAAAAGGAAAAAGAGGATGATAAAATATTTGAACTGGCAAGCGGCGGTTTTGAAAGTACCGTGAGGCTTGCTAAAAGTAATCCGCTGATGTGGGTTCCTATTTTTAAACAGAACCGGGAGAATGTGCTTGATGTTTTGAATGAACACATCAGCCAGTTAAGCAAATTTAAAGCCTGTCTTGAAAAGGAAAATTATGAATACCTGGCAGAATTAATAAACAATGCAAACAGTATCAAAAGAATTTTGAAGTGATTTCGGTCGGTGAGGACACCGACCGCGGAAGCTACCGTGGTTGGTGTCCCACCAACAACTCCTCAAATTACTTAAATATTAAATATGATTGATTATCAGTCTTGTAACAATTTTTTTTAGCATTTATTATTTGTTTGAGATTTGTAACAGGATATTTGTAACAGAAAATCCTGTTACAAATATCCTGT
Source organism: Ferruginibacter sp. (assembly GCA_039934735.1). Lineage (GTDB taxonomy): Bacteria > Bacteroidota > Bacteroidia > Chitinophagales > Chitinophagaceae > Ferruginibacter. Next base: position 16,484 of record JBDTLP010000014.1, read on the forward strand.
TACAAAAAAGGAGATCCTGATATTTCCCACGGCAAGTATAGAACAATACATTTCAAAAAGATAAAATCATGATTTACAGAGAAGCACAAATTGCCGATATTAAACAAATACAAGTTGTAAGAAATTCAGTTAAAGAAAACATGCTATCCGACCCGGCATTGGTAAGTGATAAGGATTGTGAAGAATACATGACAGCTCGTGGAAGAGCCTGGGTATGTGAGATCAATGAAACCATTGTTGGTTTTGCGTATGTTGACATGCAGGAAAATAATATCTGGGCCCTGTTTGTAGATCCTGAACATGCAGAAAAAGGAATTGGGAAAACCTTACATAAAATAATGATGGACTGGTATTTTGATAATACAAACAAAACTGTTTGGCTTGGTACAGCACCCAATACAAGAGCCGAATTGTTTTATGAAAAACAAGGGTGGAAGAAAGTAGGTATGTATGGAAAGGAAACAAAATTTGAAATGGATATTGAAACATGGCAGAAGAGATATGCATAGATTGTATTTGAGTATGATTAGGTGTTTATGTTCCGTAGGAACATTTGGTGGGTAGAAATTAGCAATGATTGGATTTGCGTTCCGTAGGAACGCGTGGTGCAAAAAATGGCGACTCGCAAGCACCAAACGTTCCTACAAAACGAAATGCGAATCATAAATTAATTCTACCTACCAATCGTTTCTACAGAATGAAAGAACAACACGGCTTAATAAAAAATATTGACTCAAGCCTTTTTGAGATGTTGGAATTATTAATAAAAACTTATAGCTAACAGCTTATAGCTAACAGCTTTTTTATGCTAACATAAAACTAAATTTACAATGGAAACATTCAAACCAGCCATGAAAGAAAAATTAATGCAATCGTGGGAAAAACGTCCGTTGATCATCAGCGGTCCATGCAGTGCTGAAACGGAAGAGCAGGTAATTGATACTGCCCAACGCCTTGCCAATACAGGAAAGATAGATATGCTTCGTGCAGGCATATGGAAGCCACGAACAAAGCCAGGACAATTTGAAGGTATTGGTACAAAAGGATTACCATGGCTATTGAAAGCAAAAAAAATAACGGGCCTGCTTACAACAGTAGAGGTTGCTACTGCAAAACATGTAGAAGATGCATTGCAGTTTGATGTGGATGTTTTATGGATCGGCGCACGCACTACAGTAAATCCATTCAGCATCCAGGAAGTTGCAGATGCATTGCGTGGAGTAGATATTCCTGTGCTTGTAAAAAATCCCATTAACCCCGATCTTGAATTGTGGAGCGGTGCTATTGAGCGTTTGCAAAAAGCAGGTTTACAAAATATAGGTATGATCCATAGGGGATTTTCATCTTACGGAAATACAGAATACCGCAATGCACCCATGTGGCACCTGCCGATTGAAATGAAGAGAAGGTATCCCGGTATGTTGCTTATTTGTGATCCATCTCATATTTGTGGTAACAAGACCTTATTGCAACAAGTGGCTCAAAAGAGTATTGATCTTGATTTTGGTGGGTTAATGGTAGAAAGCCATATTGATCCCGATAATGCCTGGAGCGATGCAAAACAACAGGTAACACCCGAACGGCTAGACGAAATACTCGGTGCGTTAAAATGGAGAACAGGAAATACCAATGAGCCGGAATTTATTACTGCATTGGCTCATTTAAGAGAACAAATTAACCAGGTGGATGATGAATTGCTAACACTCATCGGCCAGCGTATGAAACTGGCTGATAAAATAGGAATTTATAAAAAAGAAAATAATATTACTATTTTGCAAACCACGCGGTGGAACGATATACTTGAAAGGGCATTTGAAAAAGGAGAAGAATTAGGATTGAGTAAAGAGTTTATTACTAAGTATTTTGATGCGGTCCATTTGGAGAGCATCAGCCACCAGAATAAAATAATGAATGAGTAGAATGTCAGGCTGAGCTTGTCGAAGTCGGGTTAGTAATGGAAATCACCTTCGACAAGCTCAGGCTGGCAAGAACATTAATAAAATAATTATTACTGATAAATTTTATGAAAAATTCCGAATACATCTTCTCCCAAAAAAAAGTGAGCTGTCTTTTTGACGCAGCGTTTGAAGATATGCTTACTTATTGCAGTAAAGAAAAAACGATCATCATTACAGATGAAAATGTATATAGTTACCACAAACAAAAAATGGATGGCTTCAGGATCATCAGGCTTGCTCCGGGTGAAAAAACAAAAAATCAAAATGCCATTGACAGTATCATTGATAAATTACTGGAGCTTGAAGTAGATAAACATACATTCATCGTTGGTATTGGTGGTGGTGTTGTTACAGATATGGCTGGTTATGTTGCCAGCATTTTTAAAAGGGGCGTCAGGCTTGGACTTATTCCAACAACAATACTTGGAATGGTGGATGCAGCTATTGGTGGTAAGAATGGTGTTGATGTGGGTATTTATAAAAATATGGTTGGTACTATTTATCAGCCCGAATTTATTTTATACGATTATCATTTTTTAAATACACTTCCGGTAAAAGAATGGATAAATGGATTTGCAGAAATAATCAAGCACGCATGTATCAAAGATGCATTGCTTTTTAGTATGCTTGAAAGATATTCTTTACACGAGATACAAAAAGACAGTACATTGATCGCATCATTGATTGAACAAAATGTTTTGATCAAAATGGATATCGTTACTACAGATGAATATGAAAAAGCCGATCGGAAATTATTGAACTTCGGGCATACATTTGGCCATGCGATTGAAAACCTGCACCGCTTGCCACATGGCCATGCAGTAAGTATTGGAATGGTAGCAGCATGTAATTTATCAGAAAAAATAAATGGATTGCATTTTGAAGATGCACAACGTGTAGTAAAGCTTCTTGCAAAATATCATTTACCGGTAGATATTGAAACAGACTATGCAAAAGTTTTCGACGTATTGAAACTGGATAAGAAAAGAGAAAATGATCATATGCATTTTGTCTTATTAAACAGGATAGGAGAGGCGGAAGCAAAACCCGTCAGCATGAATTTTTTACAGGAAAACATTAAAACGATCCTGTAATGATTGCTACAATACAACCATCTGCCATTAACGGAAACATCCAGGCACCAGCAAGTAAAAGTGCGATGCAAAGAGCATGTGCATTGGCATTGCTCAACAATGGAGAAACAATCATTAAAAATCCCGGGAACAGCAATGATGATCTTGCAGCAATCAATATCGTTAAACAACTTGGAGCCGCCGTGTATGAAGATCATGGAGATTTAATTATAAAAAGTAATGGACTTGTAAGATCGAAAGGGCCGATTGACTGTGGTGAAAGTGGTTTGTCATTAAGAATGTTTGCCGCAATTGCTGCATTGGATGTTTCAACAGTGTTATTAAATGGTTCCGGTAGTTTATTAAAAAGACCTATGCATTTTATTGATGAAATATTTACATTGTTGAATGTAAATACGAAATCAAACAATGGATTTTTACCAATAAGTATAACTGGTCCTTTAGTGCCTGCAAATATTTCTATTGATGGATCTTCAAGCTCACAATATTTAACAGGGCTTTTGTTTGCATTTGCAAATGCAGCCAAAGAGCTGGTAAGCATAAACGTCATGGATCTTAAAAGCAAACCATATATTGATCTGAGTATGCAAATGCTTACTCTTTTTGGATATAACGTGAGCCATGATCTTTATACAGATTTTTATATCAGGCCCATAGATAAAAAAGAAAAGAATATTTCTTATTACACAGAAGCAGATTGGAGCAGTGCGTCATTTATACTTGTGGCTGGTGCTATTGCAGGAACGATTCATGTAAGCGGCCTTGATATTCATTCTGTACAGGCTGATAGAATGATCCTGCAGGTACTTGAACGTTGCAATGCTGATATTAAAATAGATAAGGGAACTATTTCAGTAAGCAATAAAAATAAATTAGATGCTTTTGAATTTGATGCAACAGATTGCCCGGATTTGTTTCCACCATTGGTTGTATTGGCTGCATGTTGCAATGGAACATCTATAATCAAAGGCGTTTCAAGACTTGCTTCCAAAGAGAGCAATCGTGCTGAAACACTTGTAGAAGTGTTTTCCAAAATGGGTGTCGAACTTTTTTTTAGAAATGATGAAATGATCATTACCGGAACCGATGAAATAAAACCGGCGATTGTTTCTTCTCATCATGATCATCGTATTGCAATGGCTTGTGCAATAGCTGGATTAAAAGCAACTGGTATAATAATTATTCATGATGCCGAAGCAGTGAATAAATCTTATCCTGCTTTTTATGAACATTTAAAAGAACTCGGAGCTTCTGTATCTTTATCTTGATAATTATGAAATTAAATTGGTAGGTGAGGGCACCACAACTGTTCGGAAGATTTTTGCAAAAGATCTACGCCGAGGATTGGTCCGTGTCATCTGCGTTCCAATCATTGGGGTAGATAAAACCTTCCGGACACGGAAATCGTTGCCCTGGCCTGGAGTTATCAGCAGCCATTTCCATGTGGTTGGTGATAACACTAAACCAAAGCGTTGTAAGTAAATCATTCAATCACTTATATTAACTTTCGTAATAGAAATAAATAAAGAATCATAAAAATTAACGGTCATGAACAGCTTCGGAAAAAATTTCAGGTTACATATTTTCGGTGAATCACATGGCCCTTCTGTAGGAATTGTTATTGATGGATGTCCCGCAGGTTTAGCATTGACTGCAGCAGATTTTCTTGGAGACATAGAAAGAAGAAAAGGTGGTATTCAAAAAGGAACTACACCCAGGCTGGAAGATGACAGGCCCATTTTTTTATCAGGATTATTCAATGGAAAAACAACAGGAACACCACTTACAATAATATTTGAAAATAAAAATATTCGCAGTGCTGATTATGAAAAACAAAGAAACATACCCAGGCCCGGTCATGCAGATTTTGTTGCAACTAAAAAATTTGGAGGCAATGAAGATTACAGGGGAGGAGGACATTTTAGTGGAAGGCTAACGGTATGTCTTGTAGCTGCAGGCATCGTTGCAAAAAAAATACTAGCAACTCTACAACAGGATCCTTCGATCATTTGCAAAGCTTCCATATTAGAAATTGGCGGAGAAAAGGATCTTGATAAGGGATTACAAAATGCGATTGATGCAAAAGACAGCATTGGAGGAATTGTAGAATGTGTTGTCAATAATTTACCAATTGGTTTGGGCGAACCTTTTTTTGATTCTGTGGAATCATTGATAAGCCATGTTGTATTTTCCATTCCCGCAATAAAAGGAATTGAATTCGGTGCAGGCTTTGCCGCTGCAAAAATGAAAGGCAGTGAACACAATGATGCGCTGGAAAATGCAGCTGGAAAGAATTTTACCAATCATGCCGGTGGTATTACCGGAGGATTGACGAATGGCAACGATCTTGTTTTTCGTGTTGTTGTGAAACCAACTTCTTCAACACCTGCTGTACAACAAACATTAAATGTAGAAACAGAAGCGATAGAAGATTTCTCTGTTAAGGGCAGACATGATCTTTGTATTGCTTTGAGGGTGCCAGTTGTGTTAGAAGCAGTAACAGCGTGTGTGCTTGTTGATCTTCTTATTTCAGAACAAAAAATAAAACGCGTGATTTAAATGTAAAATGCAAAATATAAAATATAGAATGTAAAAGTTAGTGCATCTTTTGTTTCTACATCTATATCGTTTTTGTTCAGATAAAATAAAAATGAGCTGGAGTTATTCAGCTCATTTTTATTATAATGTAAAAGTTATACTAAACCTCACTTTTACATTTTACATTCAATATTTTGCATTTTACATTTCTGCATTTATTGCACTATCAACACTGTTCCTTTCATTTCTACAACCTTCCTGTTCTTATCCAATCCTTTAAGTACCCATACATAATTTCCAACAGGTTGTTTCTTCCCTCTAAAGGTTCCATCCCATCCTTTTAACCACTGGTTGGATTCAAAAACCATTTCACCGAAGCGATTAAAAATTCTGAACCATTCTGTATAACTAATACCTGCAGGTATTACCCGGAAAATATCATTCAAACCATCTCCATTTGGAGAAAATGCATTTGGTATATGATAAGCCGGGCCAGGATATACCTGTACATATACATTATCATTGCCTACACATCCTGCCACATCAGTTACCGTTACCTGGAACAACTGGTCATGATCAAGTGTTGCCAGCGGATTTGGAATATTTGAGAAATTCAGATTATTCGATGGCGTCCATGTATAGGATGTCCCTCCGGTTGCCAATAGTTGATGAGGTTCACCTATGACAGCTATTGTATCGTGTCCGGCATAGGCAGGTACAGGTGGCTGAACAACGATGGTAACATGATCTGTTTCGCTAAAATGGCATCCGTAGTTATCAGTAACCGTTAGTACAAACACCTCTGTGGTTGCAGGAGTGGCAACAGTAACTGAGTTATGCGGTGTTTGAAGATTAGTCGTGTCACTCCACTCATAATTTACAGTGCCAGAAAGATTACTTGCACTTCCATTAAGAATAGCAACTGTTTTGTCAAAACAAACAGCCGTGTCTTTACCTGCATTCGGAATAGGCTTGTGCAGGATGTTGATCGTAATTGTATCTTTTCTTGAACAAACACCCCATTGAGCATTTAATACATAAGTAGTGGTATCCAACGGAGTGGCAGTTGCATTTAATATAGTACTGTTGTTAAGCGTATTTGTAAGTGAGGCATCAGGAATAGTCGTCCAGTTAAATATAGTTGCCTGTGCGTCTACCTGTGGTTGGAATGTAACATTTTGTTCAACACAAATAGTAGTATCATTTCCAATTTTAAGTGGAGACATATTATCTGTTAATGGAACGTACACAATTGTTGAAGTTGCAATACACCCGTTATTATCCTTTACAGAAACATTTGCATAAGGAGCTCCCAGGGCCGATGCACCTGATACTGTAAAGCTTTGGGATGTTTGATAACTTACGGCATCAATAGAATAGGTATAGGGTAATGTTCCATCATGGCCTGTTACAGTAATAGTTCCATCATTTCCATTACAGGTACCCGTAGTAGTTACAGCCGTTGCAGCCAATTTAGCCGGTTGATCCAGGTAAACTGTAGTATCTTTTATACAGCCTGCAGCATCTCTTACCCGGAAAGTATAACTTCCTTGTACAAGCCCATTAAATGTGCCGGTTGGTTGGAATACAGTAAAGGGACTCAATGCATATTCATAACCAGCCAAACCTCCTGAGGCACTCAGCGTTATTATTCCATTTGCATCAGAAAAACACAATGGTTTTGTTTTTACAATTGAAATTGCCAAAGCAGTATGTGTAGTAAGTGTTGTATTTCCCGACCCAACACATCCTGTGGCATTAGTAAAATTATAGGTGTAGTTACCTGGTGCCAACCCGGTAAATATAGGATTATTTGCTTGTGTAACCTGGCCTGGTAAGCCAGGGTTTAACACATACGTATAAACGCCGGCAGCCGTTGGTACAATGGTAATAGTACCATCATTAATATTTGCACATGGCGGATTACTAAGGGTAGGAGCATTTGCTGTTATAGCAGGTCCTGCCTGTACAGAAGTGTTAGATGAAACGGTGCCATTGCATCCCGCTGCATTGGTAAAAGTTATAGTATAGGTACCAGTAGCCAAACCAGTGTATACCGGGTTATTGTTATGAACAATATTTCCAGGATTTAAAGTATATACAAACGGTCCACCAGTAGCTGGTGGAGTAATGGTTATTGTTCCATCATTTACACCAGGACAAGTAGTGGTTGCCGGCAAAGCTGTTGTTGTTAAAGCCGGGCCTGGTTGAACAATTGTATTAGGGGAAACAGTGCCATTGCATCCTGCTGCATTGGTAAAAGTTATAGTATAGGTACCAGTAGCCAAACCCGTGTAAACAGGGTTATTGTTATGAACAATATTTCCTGGATTTAAAGTATATACAAACGGACCTCCAGTAGCCGGGGGAGTAATGGTTATTGTTCCATCATTAACACCCGGACAGGTAGTCGTTGCCGGCAAAGCTGTAGCTGTTAAAGCCAGGCCTGCTTGAACAATCGTATTAGGTACAACATTACCGCTGCAACCTGCGGCGTTCGTAACAGTTATTGTATAGGTATCTGCAGCCAGCCCGGTAAATACAGGATTGTTGTTATGTACAATATTTCCAGGGTTTAAAGTATAAATAAATGGCCCGCCCGATGTGGGAGGATCTACCGTTATCGTTCCATTATTAAGATTGGCGCATGTAGTATTAGCTGGGGTAGCCGTAGTCGTTAGGGCTGTGTTTACATCTACAAATGGGTTAGGAGAAACATTACCGTTGCACCCGCCGGCATTGGAAAAAGTTATTGTATAGGTACCTGTTGCTAATCCGGTATATACGGGATTATTATTATGAATAATGTTACCCGGATTTAAAGTATAAATAAAAGGTCCGCCTGCTCCCGGAGGGGTAATTGTTATTGTTCCATCGCTTGCTGTAGGACAACTTGCATTTGCTGTAACAGCAGATGCAGTTGGTGTAGATGAAGAAGTGCCTATAACAGGATTAGGTGAAACATTTCCGGCACAACCTGTAGCTGGTTGAACTGAAATAGTATAAGTACCCGTTGCCAATCCTGTAAATACAGGATTGTTATTTTGAATAACGTTACCAGGGTTTAAAGTATATATAAATGGCCCTCCCGTTGCTGGAGGAGTTACAGTAATAGTTCCATTTCCAAGGCCCGGGCACGTTTCATCAGTTTTGGTAGCAGATACCGTTGGCGCACTAGTTACAACAACAGTTGTAGAAGCATTGCAACTGGTCCCATCAACAGTAGTCGCAGTTACCGTATATACATAACTGCCAGGGGTAGACGGAGCAATAACACCTGTAGGATTTTGAGCATTTGAGCCGAAACAGTTTGGTCCTGTCCATGAATACGTTCCTCCCGGAAGGCCTCCTGGAATATTGCTTGATAAATTGAAAGGTTGTCCTGCACATACAGGGCCTGTATTGGCTGCAGTAATGGTGCAAACTATTGCACAGGTTGTACTTGCTGTACCACCGGATTGCTCAAAGTGAATTGTTCCGGGTTGGTTTGAAAAATTGGTAAGAAGAAGCATGTAAAATTGTCCTGGCAGTGCATTTGGAATTGTGCATGTTTCGTCATAATCTGGTAAGTAGCTACAATCAACAACATTGTCTGCACTTAATCCCGGACAAATAGATGCATAAGTGGAAAAAGGCCCCCAACAACAGAAATCAACATCTATACCTGTACCCCCTGGAGTATTTTGCGTAATATGTATTGTAAGAGCTCCCGGGTTTTCAATCTGCATGTAATAAAATACCGGGTTAGGGGTTGTGCCCAAACAATCATAAATGTCACCCTCTAAGTCAGGAACATTGGTATTGTTAGGAAAACTATAACTGCTACCTGTACAAAATGCACCTGCAGTAGGACATGATGCGCCGGGTGGCGGTGGTGGTGGAATGGTAACACAAATTCCAAATGTACCTGCAGTACTATTATTCTTTGACCAAAACCTTACCCATACCGTAGTCCCCGAAATAAGATTGGTTAATGTTATACTGGGCATATTCCCATTTGCACTGCTGTTGTCATCACAACTGATCAAAGTAAGGTTATCACAGGTGCCAGAATAGATGGCCATTCCTCCATCAAGAACAACCCCAAAGTTTGTATCAAAAAATAAATTGGTAGCGCATGGTACAGTAACCTTAAACCAAACATCGCCTCCAACATAACCGGCACAACCGGGAGCAGGTACGCCCACTGAAGCTGTAGCGCCCACTGTTGAATAAACATGGTAATTATTACAAGTGGGTGTTGGATCCAGGTTTATGGCATTGCATGGATCATCATTCGCAGGAGGTAATGCAGCAAAACTCCTGGAACTGAAAATAAACAGCAATAAAAAAAGAAAAGATATTCCAGGTATTCTTTTCATAAGCCAGGATTTGTGATTAGTTGTTGGATTGTACAAAGTTGAAATGTTTTATAATACAAAATTTCGTTGTTAAAATAAGACCACAGTAATGTATGGGGTCAATTAAAAGGATAATACAACGCCTGGTAGAATTGATTGCCTGTGAATATCCTTTGCAGTTCGTTTTTGTAGTGTTGGGATTAAATTAAATTCAAGGATGTTTTCTTCATCTTGAAATTTATTACGAAAGATAATAATTCTTTGCATCATTTCCCGCAATGCAGCTAAACTTTTTCACACAAACAAATGTTCATTACGGTTATTAAAAAACTCCGGCACTTGGACCGGAGTTTTTACTAAGCAATTTATATTTTTATTGAACGATCAATACTGTTCCTTTCATTTCTACAACTTTATTATTCTTATCCCTTCCTTTCAATACCCATACATAATTTCCAATAGGCTGTTTTTTGCCCTGGAAGGTTCCGTCCCATCCTTTGAGAAATTGATTTGTTTCAAAAACCAATTGGCCGTAACGGTTGAATATCCTGAACCATTCTGTATAAGATATACCTACAGGAATAACACGGAATATATCATTCAGTCCATCGCCATTTGGTGTAAAGGCATTCGGTACCTGGAAGCCCGGGCCTGGATATACCTGGACATATACCCTGTCATAACCAACGCAACCAGCAGCATCCGTTACCGTTACCTGGAACAATTGATCATGATTAAGTGTAGCTAAAGGATTTGGAATATTAGAAAAGTTAAGATCATTGGCTGGCAACCATGTATATGATACGCCACCTGTTGCATACAATTGGTGCGGTTCACCGATCACTGCGATCGTATCATTTCCTGCAAATGCCGGTACCGGAGGTTGAACGATAACCACAACTTCATCTGTCACACTAAAGTTACACCCGTAGTTATCAGTAACCGTTAGTACAAAGGTTTCTGTTGCATGTGGATTTGCAACTGTAACAGCATTATGCGGAGTCGCCAAATTTGTAGTATCTGACCATTCATAATTTACAGTACCAGAAAGATTGCTGGCACTTCCATGAAGGATCGCAATAGTCTTATCAAAACATACAGCAGTGTCCTGTCCTGCATTTGGAATTGGTTTATGAAGTACACTGATTTTAATCGTGTCAATCCTTGAACATACACCCCATTGTGCATTCAATACATAGCTGGTTGTATCCAAAGGAGTAGATGTTGCATTTAAAATAGTACTGTTATCAAGTGTACTTACTGCTGATGGATCGGGTATTGTTGACCATGTGAAAATAGTTGCCTGTGGGCTTACCTGTGGTTGGAAAGTGACATGTTGCTCAGCGCAGATCGTGCTGTCATTTCCAATTACAAGTGGCGCCATATTATCAACCAGTCCAACATATACAGTTGGCGCAGTTGCCAAACAACCATTATTGTCTTTTACAGTAATATTTGCGAAAATAGCTCCCGGTGCAGATGCACCCGAAACCACAAAACTGGATGCAGGCTGAAAATTGATACCATCTGTTGAATAAGTATATACAGGTGTTCCATCATGTCCTGTAACGAGTATTTGTCCATCACTTCCATTACATGTACCGGCTGCCGTTACTGCTGTTGCAGTTAATAGTGTAGGTTGGTTTAATGTAACTGTTGTATCCTTTGTACATCCTGCTGCATCCTTTACACGGAAAGTATATATGCCTTGTGTAAGGCCGCTAAATGTTCCGCCCTGGTAAGTAGTAAATGGACTTAAAGCATATTGGTAAGTTGCCAGACCACCCGATGCATTAAGCGTAATGATTCCATCTGCATTTCCATAACACAAAGGCATCGTTAGTACAACGTCAACGGCCAGGGGCGCATGTGTTGTTAGTGTAACCGGGCCGCCAGTACCTGTGCAACCATTAGCATCTGTAAAACTATAATTGTAAACGCCTGCTGCTAAATTGCTAAAAATGGGTGTAGCACTATTTTGATTATAAGGACCTCCGGGACCAGTCAAAACAACAGCGTAAGGAGCTACACTTGATGCGCCTGGTATGATTGTTATTGTGCCATCATTTGCATATGAACATGGCGGGTTAAATGTAGTAAAAGTAGAAGAAAGGTATGGCCCTGTTGCTACAACCGGATCAACCGCAACAGCATTCGTACATCCTCCCGCAGAAATAAATGTAGCTGTATAAGATCCCGGCGACAGGTTCGTAAAAGTAGTTGAAGTAGGCCCGGATTGTGTAAATGTGCCTGACGGGCCCGATATCGTAAATGAATAAGGTCCACCGTTTCCAGCAGGAATAGAAACAGTAATCGTTCCATCATTTACTGTTGGACATGAAGTAGCAGTAGGGCTTGCAGCACCAATAGGTGCAACACCAGCATTTACAACAATATTATTAAAAGTAGATGAGCAGGTAGCAGCATTTGACATGGTCACTGAATAGCTGTTTGGTGCCAGGTTCGTAAATATGCCTGTTGTATTCGTAGCAGGACCTGAAACCGGTGCCGGAGTTATAGTAAATGTATAACTGCCGGGCATAAGCGCTGTTACTGTAATTACGCCATCATTAACGCCAGGACAGGTAGTATTTACCGGCAAAGTCGAAGCCGTAAGCGTGGGTCCCGCATTTACAATAATAGCAGGCACGGTGCCTGAACATCCAGAAGCATTCGTAAATGTAATAGCGTAAGTGCCTGCGGCAAGATTTGGAAATAGGCCTGTTGTGTTTGTAGCAGGACCTGTTATCGGAGCCGGTGTTATAACAAATGTATATGCACCTGCAATGGTTGGAGTGATATTTACAGAACCATCCCCTGCACCCTGGCAGGAAGTTGGAGTTATTAACGGAGCGTTTGCTGCAAGCGCAGGGCCTGGGTTTACAACAATATTGGCAACAGTACCTGCACAGCCAGTAGTATTTGAAAATGTAACAGAATAAGTTCCTGCAGCAAGATTGGTATATATACCCGTTGTATTTGTAGCCGGGCCTGATACAGGAGCCGGTGTTATAACAAATGTATGTGAACCGGCTATTGTTGGAGTAATAGTAATTGCACCATTATTAGCCCCCTGGCAAGAAGTTGCTGTTATAAGCGGAGGATTAGCAGCAAGGGAAGGACCTGGGTTCACAGCAATATTTGCAACTGTGCCTGAACAGCCTGCTGCATTTGAAAATGTAACAGAATAGGTTCCTGCTGCGAGATTGGTATATATACCTGTTGTATTTGTAGCCGGCCCTGATACAGGAGCTGGCGTAATAACAAAAGTATATGCAGCTGCAACTGTTGGAGTAATTGTAATTGCGCCATCAGTAGCTCCCTGGCAAGAGGTAGCAGTTATTAGCGGAGCATTTGCAGCGAGGGCAGCTCCAGGAAGTACAATGATATTTCCATTAGTACCCGAACAACCAACAGCATTGGTAAACGTAACTGAATAAGTGTTGTCAGCAAGATTTGAAAATATACCTGTTGTATTTGTTGCAGGACCTGAAACGGGTGCTGGGGTTATTGTATATGTATATGCAGCAGCAATAGATGGGGTGATAGTAACACCGCCATTGGTAGCACCCTGGCAAGATGTTGCTGTTGGAGCCTGACCTGCAGTAAGAGCCGCTCCCGCTGCTACAACAAAATTTGGTACCGTAACCGAGCAACCTGCAACATTCGAAAAACTAACTGAATAAGTACCGGCTGCAAGGTTTGAAAATATACCCGTAGTATTAGTAGCAGGTCCTGAAACCGGTGCTGGTGTTATGGTATATGAATAGGAACCGGCAATACCTGGTGTGATCGTTACGCCACCATTATTTGCACCCAGGCAAGAAGTTGCTGTAGGAGCCGGGCTTCCTGTAATAGCAGCTCCCGCAACTACAACTATATTTGGTACCGTACCTGAGCAACCTGCCGCATTGGAAAAAGCAACAGAATAAGTTCCGGCTGCAAGATTTGAAAATATACCTGTCGTATTTGTTGCAGGTCCCGAAACCGGGGCAGGCGTTATTGTATATGAATAGGTACCAGCAATAGGAGGCGCAATTGTTATTCCACCATCATTGGCACCCTGGCAGGAAGTTGCTGTTGGGGTAGGCGTACCCACCAATCCTGCTCCCTGGCTTACAACAATATTGTTTACAGTAAAACTGCAGCTACCCGCTAACGTTGACATAACCGCCGTATATGTATTTGCCGGTAAGCCTGTAAAAATGCCTGTTGTACTTGTATATCCTCCAGGATTCAATGTATAATTATAAGTCCCTGCAGGAGCAGGTGTAATAGTAACCGTTCCATCATTTGCCCCGGGACATGTTACGTCCGTATGAGCCGGGGTTGCATTTAAAGCAGTGGCAGCCTGTACAAATAAGGTCGTCATATTTCCGCCGCAACCACTTGCATTAACAAATGAAACATTGTAAAAAACACCCGGAGAAATGCCTGCGAAAATTCCTGTTGTATTGGAAGCCGTTCCAACACCCGGAGCGGGCGTTAACGTAAACGTGTAGGAGCCGGCAATATTTGGTGTTATCACAATCACACCATCGTTGGCACCAGGGCAGGTTTCATTATGTCCTACGCATGTAGGCGATGGAAAATGGCACCAGGTTCCAGGTATCGATACCCCAACGTTCACAGTAGCAGGTGCGGTTCCTGAACATAATGTGACCGTATTGGTAAATGTTATTGTATAACTACCTCCTGCCAGGCCATTAAATATACCCGTTGTATTTGTAATGGCACCCGGATTTAACGTAAACGTGTAGCTGCCGGCAACTGTAGGAGCAACGGTGATGGTTCCATCACTTGCACCTGCACAACTTGTTTGCGTTGGAGTGGTATTTGCGGTAAGCGTACCTCCTGAATTCACTATAATATTAGAGATCGCACCTGTACAGCCAACTCCATTAATATAGGTTACGTTATAAGTGCCGGATGTAAGGTTTGTAAATACAGGATTTGATTGTGTATAGGGTCCTCCCGGGCCAGTTAGTGTAAATGTAAATGGAGCAAGGCCTTCGGGGCTAAGTGTGATCGTTCCATTATTTACACCTGTACATGCTGTTGGCGTTGTAGAAGCCGTGCCCGCAAGGGTTGTTACAACGGTCACCGTTTCAGTTAAAGTAACAGGGCAGGAAACAACATCGGTTATATCAATGGTATAAGTACCTGCTCCCAATCCTGTGAAAACACCGGTATTATTTGTAACCCCACCAGGGTTTAAAGTATAAGTAAATGGAGGTGTTCCGGTACCACCGGTAACAGTTGCAGTAATGGTTCCTACTGTTGCACTCGCACCACAGGTAGGAGTCATGCTGGTCGCTCCAAGCAGGTTGTTGATATGAACAATGGTTACGGTATCATAACTGGTAAGATCTACATTCGTTGGACAGGCACTAAATATTGTTTTGATAACGTAGGTAGTTGTTGCAGCCGGGCAAATATTTGGGAAAGCAATATCCAAAACACCAATGGTAGTTGTTGATGTATCTGCAGTGGCAACAAAAGTTCCATCTAGCATATAGAGCCCACAACTTACAAAACGGGATGCACCACCATTTGGGGTAAAACGATAACCTTCATTATGAGCAGCCCATACAGTATTATTTTTTCCTGGCGCCACTACTGCCTGGTTCTGTTGCCAGTTTTGGATACCAAGAACAGCAGTTCCATTATTTGTCGTTGAATTACAACTTTTATTTTCAATATAAACATCTATGAGGCCTGTTGATTCATACAGCACCATTTGAAAAGTATTTAGATTAGCTGGATCAGTAACTGGAAGACATGCATCAAAAAAAGTCCCGCAATGAAAATAACTCACAACAAATTTTCTGCAGGGTGCTGTGCCTTCAACACGCCATTGGATTTTTCTATCCGACGGACCTTGTAAAATGTCTGGGTCAATATCAGAAAAGAACCCATTTATGCAAGATTTTGGATAATAGCACGAACCTTGTACGCATTGCGTACCTCCATTGTATGGCATTGGCGAAGTGACTTGATAACCCTCAGCAGCACAAGCTGCATTAGTTGTGTCAAAAGTAATACAACCGTTAGAACCTACAACTGCTTTTGTAAATACAGAATCATAAAAGCAAAATTGAAAAGGCAGATTAAAAACATTGCTAAACTGGTCATCAGCATATAAAGTAGGATCTTCCGTACCACCGGTTGCCACAACGTAAGCTAACGGGTTATACGGAATGGTATTAAGCGCATAACTACTCGTAGACTTTAAATGCGGCATGTGGAAAAGCATGTCCGTACATGTTTGTGCACAAGACAAGCTTACTACAGTTCCATTAATACCAGTTGGTGCGCAAGTTTGCGAACGGGCATTCATGTTTAAAAGAAGTAAAAATGTTATTACGGACAAGGTGAGTTTAAAAATCCTTCTCATTGATGTTTTTATTGTAAAAGGTGAGCCCTAAATTTAGTTCATTTTTGGCTTATTTAGCATTAAATTAACAGGGGAATGCAAAAATGTTATGAATGGGTAGGCTTATCGGCGGGTGCTTTTTTGTAAACATCTAACCAAATAAAATTTTATTGAAATGCTTCTGATTTATTTGCTAAAATATTTCAATTCATTTAGTATAATAGTCTTTCCTTGAATAGTATCAAATCAGGGGAGGATATTATTAGATCAAAATATTTTTCTTCTGTTTTTCAGAACAGAACTGAAATTTTTGCGGAAACAGGAACGTTTATTTCAAAATTGTTCAAATTGGTTTGTATGAATGAATTACGATGAATAGTTTTTTCTGTCAATATTTTTTTAAATAAAATATCCACTTGGGTGTATATCAGGCACGGGTAGAATTTAAAAGAATGATCATTCATTCACCTCAATCTCATCCACAAAAAGCCAAGCATTATTACCTCCTCCGGGTTCACCGGTAGCAATGGTGCCATTGTTTTTTGCAACTACTTTTATAAATCGTGCAGTTAATGGAGTGCTTATTTTATAAAGCAGGTTTTTAGTGCCTGTCATGTTTACAGGAGATTCAATTAGAGAAAAATGTTGGCCATCATCACTTTTATAAAATGAAACCGATGCAGGTTTGTATATCCAGCTTCCTTTTTGTTCAAAGGCATGAAGTACGATTTCGTTGATGTTCTTATTTTCTCCAAGGTCAATAATGGCTTCAAGATCTTTTCCATTAAATCCTAAAAACTGTGCAGATCTTAACATGCCCTTTTCATTCTGTATGCCGTCAACTAACGTGAACGCACCACCGAGCGAATAATTTTTATTTGGCTCTGTTGTTAAAGTGATCTTTTTACCTGTTGCATGATTTAAATAAAAATGTTGCCAGATCCAGTTGCTAATGATCTTGTGTTCATTGTTTGTAAGTGCTGCTCCATATAAACCGGTTTTATTAATAAGCAAAGGATCATTGTAGTTAAGGCTTGCATTGATATTGCTGTCTAAAACATAAATGATCTGTCCATCTTTATTTCTCGATTCAAGCTTCCACCGGATTTCGTTTTTACCGGAAGGAATTACTGTTGGCTGCAGGTCATAATAGGCAGTGCTGTAATTAATGCTAAGGAATTTATAACGTTCTAAAATACCTGGCAATCGTTTTTCAAAATCAGGCCAGTTTCTTTTTTGTTTTGGGCTCCATAAAACTTCAGCTACCGCACTGATGCGGGGGAAAAGCATGTACTCCAGTTTTTTTTCATTGTCAAGATATTCAGACCATAAATTTCCCTGTCCTCCTAAAATATATGCAGCTTGTTTCTCATTAAGATCCTTTGGAACGGGATCATAATTATAAACATTTTCTATTGGGTTGTATTGTCCCTGTGTAACAGAATCTTCATTGCGTGTTTGAGAATGATTAATGTAAAAAGGATTTTCAGGTGACATAACAACATAGTGATTTTGTTTTGCAGCAGTAATGCCACCGCTCTCACCACGCCAGCTCATGATAGCCGCATTGGGTGCCAGTCCTCCTTCGAGAATTTCGTCCCAGCCCATAATTTTTCTTCCCTTACTATTTACATATTTTTCAATGCGGCGTGTAAAGTAAGATTGTAATTCATGCTCATCTTTTAATTTTTCATCTTTCATCCTTTGCTGGCAAACAGGACAGGTTTTCCATTTTTCTTTCGGACATTCATCGCCACCAATATGAATATATTCCGAAGAAAATAATTGCATCACTTCGTCCAATACATCCTGTATAAACACATAACTGCTATCATTACCCGCACACAATACATCGCTTGCAACGCCCCATGTTTCCATTACTTTATATGGCCCTTTAGTACAACCCAGGAAAGGGTAGGCCGTCAGCGCAGCAACACAATGACCTGGCATGTCAATTTCTGGAATAATAGTAATATATCTTGCTGTCGCATATTTTACGATCTCTTTTATTTCTTTCTGTGTATAGTAGCCGCAGTATATTGTACTGTCATATTGATCGCTTCCATACCTGCCAACAAGCGTTTGGTTTCTGCAACTACCCACTTCAGTTAGCTTTGGATATTTTTTGATTTCTATCCGCCATCCCTGGTCATCTGTAAGATGCCAATGAAATGTATTGAATTTATGAAGAGCGAGGTAATCAATATATTTTTTTACATAAGCAACTGAAAAAAAATGACGTGCAACATCAAGGTGCATGCCTCTCCAGGCAAAACGAGGGTGATCATTGATGTATAACTGGGGTATGGGTAATGTGCTTTTTTTTGTTGCTGGTAAAAGTTGAATCAATGTTTGAATACCATAAAATACGCCAGCTTCATTATCGCCTGCAATATAAATTTCCTTATCATTTATATCCATCGTATAAGCGCCCGGCAATGGAAAATCCATTCTTTCAAAATTCAATACAATTGCATTGTTATTCTTTTTGTCTTTGCTTGTTTTTAATGTGAATCCATAATGCCGGGAAAAATAATCATTCAAAAAGGCGACTGAATTTTCCAGGCCACTTCCTTCTAAAACAATGGTTGTATTGGGCGTCAATATGAAATTTCCTTTGCCTGGTTTTATTTCAACGGGCATGGGGACGATATTGATATTTGGTTGTGCTTTTACTAAAAACACGGAGCAAAGTGATATTACAAAAAGAAATTGTTTCATAGCTGTAATATAATTTTTATGTTCAATGCAGAAAAATTTCTTTGTTGGAAATTACGAGGGTATACATGTTGACCAATATTATGCCCCCCTACGGGGGCTATCAATATTACATCCCTATGGGATTATCAATGTTACGTCCCTACGGGGCTACCAATATTACATGACTATGGGATTATCATCATTACATTCCCTACGGGGGCTACCAATATTACATCACTATGGGATTATTAATATTATGTTCGTACGGGGGCTATCAATATTACATCCCTATGGGATTACCAAACCACATCGCTATACAGGGCTACCAATATTACATCCCATAAGATTATTAGTATTAAGTCCCATTAGGGACTATATATCGGTACACACATACAAAACCATTATCCCCATAAGTCCCGTAGGGACGTAATATCGGTGTCGATAGAATCAGGAACTCCTTACTAAAGTCCTACATAGCTGATATATCAGCGACATAGCAGAAGTATTACCTCCGTTTCTAAGTGTGAATACCACCGAAAACTAAAAGAAAAAAAACATTTTTTTCGTGTATTATCCTCAACCGGTTAAAAAAATATAGAATGAAATTTGGTGTTCAATAATAACACATGGCAAATAATTATACCCAGATACATCTACAATTAATTTTCGGTGTAAAATTTAGATTAGCCATGATTGATCAATCATGGGAAGATGAGTTATATAAATACATTACCGGAATTGTGCAGGGTAACAAACATAAATTAGTAGCTATTAATGGCGTGCCAGACCATATTCACATTCTTATTGGCTATCGGCCACATCAATCATTATCGGATTTATTGCAAGACATTAAAGGACAATCTTCAACCTGGATAAATGAAAGAAAGTTTACAAAATCGAAATTTAACTGGCAGGGAGGATATGGTGCATTTTCTTATAGTCATTCACATTTACAAAATGTGATAAACTATATTAAAAACCAGAAGGCGCATCATAAGAAGAATTCTTTCGTTGATGAGTACAGATCATTTTTGAAAGCGTTTGAAGTAGAGTTTGATGAACGTTATATTTTGAAAGAGCCAAAATAATATATCGCATCGGGAGCAATCGATATATTGCCAAATCGGACCCATATATACCAATATTTTGTCCCTATGGGACAATATCGGTATATTTTCCCCAAGTGACATGAGGGCTAAATTCTATTATTTGATAACAGGCAATACAATTTTACTTGCATTTGCTGCATCGTGATAAATTCTTATTGTGGCTTTTTGAAAATCATTTTCATTCGCAACCGGTATGCGCATAAATTTTTGTGGGTTCCTGTCAATCAATGGGAACCAACTGCTTTGAACCTGAATCATTATACGGTGGCCTTTTTTAAAAGTATGTGCCACATCATTCAAATCAAATTTTACATTGGTTATTTTTCCTGGTTCAAATGGTTCTGGTGTTTCAAAGCTGTTCCTGAATTTCCCCCTGATTACTTCTGCACGTACCAGGCGCTGGTAGCCCGCCATCTGGAAACCACGTGGGGCATTTTTAAAATTGGGTTCATTATCAGGCAACACATCTACCAGTTTTACAATAAAATCAGCATCAGTACCGGTAATGCTTACCTGTAGATCAGCAAGTATTTTCCCGGCAAGTGTTACATCTTCTTTTAAGATATCTGTTTGATAAATTAATACATCCGGCCTTATTGCGGCAAAGCGCTGATCCTCGGCCATATAATCATTGTTCCTGTTTGCATAAATGCCATTGGTATAGGGTACAGGTTTATTGGGATCACTTACATATTCATCAAAACTAACTGTTGCAGTTTCTTTTTGAAGTGACAGGCCTTCTTTACCATTGAAAAAATAATCAACTCCACTTGCATTTGCTGGCGGCCATGCAGGATAAGATTTCCATTTGTTAGAACCGGTCTCAAAAACAGTGGCTTCTGCAATATTAAAATTCCCTTTGTCTTTTAAATAAAAATTAAAGAAAGAAGCTTCCAGCGAATCCTGGAAAACCTTGCTGGTATTGCTGCCAAAATCATAAGATGCAAACTGGCTCCATTCGGGTCTTTCCCAGGCACCATGTGCCCAGGGGCCCATTATCAGCCTGTTATTATTTTGTGCATTTCCTTTTTCGATGGCTTCATATGTTCTTAATGTTCCAAAAAGATCTTCTGCATCAAACCAGCCGCCAACCAACAGGGTAGGGATGGAAATATTGTTCAGTGCTGTTCTTATATTCCTTGCTTTCCAGTAACTATCATAAGTGTCATGCTGCAGGTATTCGTTCCAGATAGTTATCTTGTTATTAAAATATTTTTCTGATTGAGTATTTTTTATTGGGCCAAGTTTTAAAAAAAAATTGTACATATCCTTTGTGAAAAATTTAAAAACGGTGGAATCATAATCTTTTACCGGACCACGCCTTAGTGTTCCGAAGTAATTCATGAATTCAAAATTATCCATCAAAAAGAAGGCGCCTCGATGGTTTACATCATCGCCTATAAATTCATCTGTTACAGGAGCCTGTGGACTAACGGCTTTAATGGCGGGATGAGCAGCAGGCAAAGAGGTCGTTGCATAAAAACCGGGATATGAAATGCCATATAACCCGGCACGCCCGTTATTGTTTTTTATATTTTGAAGAAGCCAGTCAACAGTATCATATGTATCACTGCTTTCATCAACATCCTTTTTTGTTGTTTTATTGGCAATGTATGGAGTAACTTCAAGATTAGCACCTTCACTCATATAACGGCCACGCACATCCTGGTAAACAAAAATGTATTTTTCTTTCATCAATGTTGGATTTGGACCAATGCGTTTTGCATAATTTGTATCGCCATATGGCCGGGCGGAATAAGGCGTACGCTCAATTAAAAAAGGATATTTTTCGCTGGCATTTTTGGGAACATAAATAACGGTATATAATTTTACACCATCTCTCATGATAATATTTGTATCCATTTTTGTAAAATTATTTTTTACAAAATCCATATCAGGTTGAGCACTTTTTTGTTTTTCAACCTGTGCATTTGAGGACAGGTTAATAAAGATGGCAAGGCAGCAGAATAATTTTTTCATTTATAATTTAATTACAGGCAAGATAAATTTTGTTTGATTGTCTCCGGCATAAAATATATGAATGGTTGATTTTTGAAAATCGGTTTCATTGGCTTTATAAATATCAACAAATTTTTGTGGGTTCCTGTCAGCCAGTGGAAACCAGGAGCTTTGTACCTGTATCATGATGCGATGGCCTTTTTTAAAAGTATGTGCAACATCAGGCAGTTCAAATTTTACATGTGTTTGTACACCTGCTATAAACGGCTCAGGGTTTTCAAAACTATTTCGAAATTTACCTCTCATAATTTCGGCCCTTACCAACATCTGGTACCCACCCATCGGGTAATCAGTGCCGTTACCTTTTATATTTTCATCGTATTTAAAATCAGCAGGAAATACATCAATAATTTTCACAACAAAATCCGCATCAGTGGTAGAAATACTTGCTACCAGATCAGCAATCACCGGTCCGGCTAGTGTAACATCTTCCTGTAATTCATTCATCTGGAATGTTAATACATCTGGTCTCTGTGATGCGAAACGTTGATCATCTGTCATGTATTCCCTTGTACGATGTTCATGAACGCCATCATTATAAGGAACAGGGTGGGCGGGGTCACTTGTATATTCATAAAATGATTCAGTCTCAGCTACAGCCTTACTATGAGGCGCAACAGTTTTATCTTCAAAATACAATTGATTGTTGCTACTCAAAACCATATTCTTATATTCAACATTTGCCGGTGGCCAGCTTGATAGTTTTTTCCATTCATTGGATCCTGTAAAAAATATATTCGCTTCAGCAATGGCATCTGCATTTCCCTGGTTTTTTAAGTAATAATTGAAGAATGGGATTTCGATATTTTTTTGATAATAGTCTGAAGCGTTGCTTTCAAACCGAATATTACCAAGATAACTTCCATCACGGCTCCATTGCCCGTGATACCATGGGCCCATCACAATTTTACTGGTTGTTTGAGGGCTTTGTTGTTCACAGGCTTTATAACTATTCCATGCACCCCAACAATCTTCTGCATCAAATAATCCGCCTACCCATAACATGGCTGGTTTTACATTGTATAAACCAACTCTTGCATTGCGTGCTTTCCACCAGTCGTCGTAGGTTGGATGTTTATATAACTCATGCCAGAATTTTATGCTATCACCGATCATAGCTGCTAGATTTTTTATCGGGCCGGCATCTAAGAAGAATTTATAATTATCCTTAACCGTTGCTTTATACCCATCACCATAATCTTTCATTGGTGCAGGATGAGGTTTTCCAAATGAAGAATAAAAAGAAAATCCATCCATGGCAAAGAAAACAGCTTTGTGATGAAAATCATCTCCAATAAACCAGTCCGTTACAGGTGCCTGCGGGCTAACTGCTTTCAACGCCGGATGTCCGCACAACGCAGCTTTTGTAGCATAAAATCCGGGATAAGAAGTTCCGATCACACCAACATTGCCATTGTTATTTTCTGTATTTTTTATCATCCAGTCAATCGCATCATATGTATCACTAGCTTCATCAATATCCTTATTTGTTTTTTTATTTTTATTGAATGGCCTTACATCTACAAACTCACCCTCACTCATATAACGACCACGTACATCCTGGATTACAAATATGTAATTTTCCTTCGCATAGACCATCATATACCTGTTCCACATAGCAATAAATTTATCTTCTCCATAAGGGGCACATGAATAAGGCGTTCTCATCATTAAAAATGGATGTTTTTCTGTTTTATCTTTCGGTATATAAAAAGAAGTAAATAATCGTATTCCATCCCTCATGGTTATGTAAATTTCTTTCTTTGTGTAGTTATTTACAAACCATGTACTATCCTGGTTTTCGGCGTGCAGTGCGGATGAAAATGAAAAGATCAGCACAAATAAGAATATCCTTTGCATATTATATTTATTTTAGCGTGTTAAATGTAGCGAAACAAAACCAGCAATATAATGGATAAAAATGAAGAGACGATCAGCCGCTTCTATACAGCATTTCAAAAACTTGATTATAAAACGATGAATAGCTGTTACAGCGATGATATTGTTTTCTTTGATCCTGTATTTAATTTATTAGAACGAAATGAAGTAAGATCCATGTGGGAAATGCTTTGTAAAAATGCTAAAAACTTTGAATTGGTATTTAACAATATTGTAAAACTTGATGAAGAATATTATACCTGTGAATGGGTAGCTACCTATACGTTTTCAAAAACGGGGCGTAAGGTTATCAATAAAGTAAAAGCGTTTATGCGTTTTGCAGATGGAAGGATCATCGAACACAGTGATGGGTTCAGCGTACATAAATGGAGCATGCAGGCCTTGGGATTTAGCGGATGGTTATTTGGATGGAACCGATTTTTTCAGAATAAAATAAAGAACCAGGCGAGGAGAAATCTTAATAAATTTATGGAGAATTGATAATTGACAATTGACAATTCTTTTGCGACTGTAAATTTATTATATATTTCAGTGCTTACTTTCAAACCTATTCACTTTAGGAAATTTTAAATAATTGTCAATTATCAATTCTCAATTGATTTACTCCACTTTCGTTACCTTAATAATATTTGTAGGAAGATGCTGTTCTACAGGCGTACTTCCTGTATTAATAACTACATCATCTTTTTTAATAAAACCTCTTTGTTTTAAAATATTGATCTGGTCAAAAATAATATCATCCAGACTTTCTTCTTCAGCATAATAAAAAGCTCTTACACCCCAGCTAAGACTCAGCTGTTTGATGAGTTTACGTTCCTTGCTAAAAATAAATAAGTGACATTTCGGACGATAGCTGCTGAGCATAAATCCGGTGTAGCCACTTTGTGTCATTCCAATTAAAGCAGTTGCCTGCGAATCATTTGCAAGTTTACAGGCACTATAACAAATGGCATCACTTAAAAAAGAAGGTGAATGCGGTTGAGGCGTAAGGATATCATCACGGTTGTAATCGTAGGCAGATTTTTCAACTTCCATAATGATCTTGCTCATTGTTTCAACTACCAGTGTAGGATATGCGCCCATGGCTGTTTCTCCACTCAACATCACGGCATCGGCCCCTTCAAGTACAGCATTGGCGACATCGCTAACTTCACTGCGGTTTGGTTTTGTACGGTCCATCATACTTTCCATCATCTGTGTAGCAACAATCACCGGCTTTGCACGGTGCATACATTTGCGGATAATGTCTTTTTGTACAACAGGAACCTGTTCAATGGGGATTTCTACACCCAAATCACCACGAGCTACCATTACACCATCACTTTCAACAATAATATCACGCAGGTTTTTTAAGGCCTCGGGCATTTCAATTTTTGCGATTACTTTTATTTTGCTGTCTTTTGCTTTTATGAGTTTTTTGAGTGCAATAATATCAATAGCCTTTCTTACAAATGACAGTGCAACCCAATCGAGGTCTTGTTCAATGATGAATTCCAGGTCAGTAAGATCTTTTTCTGTAAGAGAAGGCATCGTAAGTGCGCTATCAGGAAGATTTACGCCCTTTTTTGGAAGCAGCATACCGCCAAGGGTTACCCGCATTTGAACTTCTTTATCGTTAAGTATCTTTAGCACCATAAGTTCCATTTTTCCATCATCGAGGAATATCCTTTCGCCAGGCTTAACATCTTTGGCAAGGTTCGGATAGGAAACATATAATTTAGCTTTTGTTCCAATCATTTTTTCCGTGGTGAAAATAAATTCATCGCCGTCCTTTAATTCAATTTTTCCATTTTCCAATTCACCAACACGTAGCTTAGGTCCCTGCAGGTCGCCAAGGATTGCTATATTATAAGGTTCTGTTTTAATTATTTTCCTGATATTTTCAATAACTGCTTTTTTATCTTCGTGCGCTCCATGAGAAAAATTGAGCCTGAAAACATTTACGCCTGCTTTTACCAGTGATAACAAGCCTTCGTATGTATCACATGAAGGGCCAACAGTTGCAACGATCTTTGTTCTTTTTTGTGAATGTGCAATACCCGCTTCCTTATCCATGTTGGTGTGGAGGTATTTGCTTAGGTCTTTGGTCATTTTTTTCGAAGTTTCTTTTTTTGAGCTATAAGCTTTAAGCTATAAGCTGTAAGTTGGTTTTAAATATTGAGTCGTTATTCTACAGCAGATTTTAATTAAAATGGATGGCTAACAGCTTGTTGCTTATAGCTTGCAGCTGTTACGTTGAAAGTATCTTTACAATCTTCATCCATTCTTCATTGATTCTTTGTTTCTTTTTTACAGCTTCATTCAAAGGGGTATAATTCATTTTGTTATTTACGATTCCAACAAATACATTGTGCCTGCCTTCTATTAAACATTCTACTGCGTGATAACCCATGCGGCTTGCAATAAGTCTGTCCATACAGGTTGGAGAGCCGCCTCTTTGTATATGCCCAAGAATGGCAACCCTCACTTCGAGTGCAGGCATATGACCTTTTATGATCCTTGAAAGTTCATTGGCGCCTCCAAATTCTTCTCCTTCGGCAACAATAATAATGTTTACAAGTTTCTTTCTTTTTTCTTTTTCCTGCAATGATTCAATGATTGCATTGATGTCCGTTTTTTTCTCAGGGATAAGTATATTTTCTGCTCCTGTTGCAATACCACTGTGTAAGGCAATGTAACCGGCATCACGGCCCATCACTTCCACAATGAACATACGGTCATGCGCATCCGCAGTGTCGCGAATTTTGTCAATTGCTTCCACGGCGGTATTTACAGCTGTATCAAAACCTATTGTAAAATCTGTTCCGGCGATGTCCTTATCAATGGTGCCGGGTAAACCGATGCATGGTATATCAAATTCATTGCTGAAAGTTTGTGCACCCCTGAAGCTACCATCTCCTCCAATGATCACCAATCCATCTATGCCGCGTTTTTTTAAATTCTCGTATGCTTTTTTGCGTCCTTCGTATTCAAGAAACTCCATACAGCGGGCCGTTTTTAAAATGGTACCGCCACGTTGAATAATGTTAGCAACACTGCGGGTAGTCATTGGCATGATATCATCTTCTACCATTCCACTATAACCACGCATCACTCCAAAAACTTCCAGCTCATGATAGATACCTGTACGGACAACGGCCCTGATACAGGCATTCATACCCGGGCTATCGCCACCACTGCTTAATACGCCAATTCTTGTAACTTTTTTTGCCATTTTTTTAGGACTTAGATTAATTTGCTCAATTCAATTAATGTGTTAAAATTACACATTAATCTTTAAAGCCGTTATTAATTGTATTTTAATAATATCCAATTACTATTGTTTTCGTTCGGTGAGGACACCGACCTAGGGAATAAAGCCGTTATTAATTGTATTTTATGTCAATTATCATCTTTGTTTCGGTCGGTGAGGACACCGACCGAGGGAACTCAGTGGTCGGTATCCTCACCGACTACAACTTTCACTACCACTTTCAAATTCGTGGTCGGTATCCTCACCGACTACAACTTTCACTACCACTTTCAAAGCCGTGGCCGGTGTCCTCACCGACCACAACTTTCAATCACATTCTCTCAGGCACACTTATCCCCAACAATTGCATTCCGCTTTTTATAACATTGGCGGTCATGCTCGCAAGGTATAATCTTAATTGCTTTTTTTCTTCTGTTTCAGCATTTGCAATTGAGTGCTCTGCAAAAAATGAACTGAATGTTTTTGCGATATTATATATGTAGATCGCAATCGCCGATGGGTTTAATTCATTAGCGGCCTCGCCAATCACAGATCCATATCTTTCCAGCGAAACAATCAATTCTTTTTCAAGTGGCAGAAAATTTGTTCCAATAGATTTGTCTTTTATGAATTCATTTTTTCTTAAAACAGATTTTATCCTCGCATAGTTGTATTGGATGAAAGGAGCGGTGAAACCATGAAAATCAATACTCTCTTCAGGATTAAAGATCATTTTCTTTTTTGGATCAACACGAAGCAGGAAAAACTTTAGTGCACCCAGCCCGATCGTATGATACAATGCGCTTAATTCATTTTGTGCAAAGTCTTTTACCTTTCCAAGTTCTTCGGTTTTTTGTTTTGCTTCGTTTTCCATTTCAGCAACAATGTCATCAGCATCAACAACGGTGCCTTCACGGCTTTTCATTTTGCCGGTAGGCAACTCTACCATTCCATAACTCAAATGATGAATATCGTCTGCATAAGGAACACCCATTTTTTTACAAATGAGCTGCAGCACTTTCATGTGATAATTTTGTTCATCACCGATTACGTAAATACTTTTATCAATATTATATTCATCCCATTTTTGTTGGGCAAGGCCAATATCCTGTGTGATATAAACAGAAGTGCCATCTTTTCTTAAAACAAGTTTTTCATCCAGGCCATCTGCAGTAAGGTCTATCCAAACACTTCCATCTGGCTTTCTAATAAATACTTTTTTATCAAGTCCCGTTTGCACAATATCTTTTCCCAGTAAATACGTATTGCTTTCGTAATACATTTTATCAAAATCACTACCGATTGTTTTGTAGGTGATATCAAATCCTTCATATACCCAACCGTTCATTTTTTTCCATAAGTCAATTACATCCGGTTTACCTGCTTCCCAGTCCTGCAACATTTGTTGTGTTGCTTTCATAATGGGCGCTTCTTTTTCTGCATCAGCAGCAGGCATTCCTCCTCCTACCAATGTGGCTATTTCTTTTTTATATTCATCATTGAATTTCACATAATATTCTCCAACAAAATGATCTCCTTTTGTATTGGTACTCTGTGGTGTTTTACCATCAGCAAATTTCTCCCAGGCGATCATGCTTTTACAAATATGAATGCCACGGTCATTTACAATACAGCTTTTTAAAACGGTATTGCCATTTGCTTTTAATATTTCAGCAACGCTCCAGCCTAAAAAATTATTTCTTAAATGGCCAAGGTGAAGCGGTTTGTTTGTATTAGGAGATGAATACTCAACCATTACTTTTTTGCCGGAGATTGGTTGTTTGCCAAAGCAAATATCATTGTATTGCTCTTGCAACAGGGTTAACCAGTAGGAATCCGCAACACTGAGGTTTAAAAATCCCTTAATAATATTATACGCAGAAAATAATTGAGGATAATTTTTTGTAAGATGTTCGCCCAACTGGTTTCCAATTGCATCCGGTGATTGTTTCAATGATTTTACCAATGAAAACATTACTACTGTGTAATCGCCTTCAAATTCCGGTTTTGTTTGGTTTACCTGGAAATCCTTTTCTGTAAATGATTGGCCAAATAATGCTTCTAAGCTTTCTATCGTACTCTTTTGTAAACTCGCTAATATTGACATGTGCCTTTTTTCTATTGCTGCAAAATTACTTAATCAAATCCAATTTGGAGATTTGGTAATTTGGAGATTTGGAGATGAAGATTTGGCATTTATTCAAATGGGGGTTTAACGTTATAGATGGGATTGTTAAGCAGATTTATAAAACTAACTTGGGAGTTGAAAGTTGAAAGTTGAGAGTTTTGCTCTCAGAATTTATAGCTCAACCCATAACTCTAAACTCATAACTCTAAACATATAACGTGAAATCTATTTTACTTCCACTGCTCATCCTCATAACTGGATTTTCTACACAAGCACAAAACAAACCTTGTTCCTCACCCGAAGCAAGTCAATTTGATTTTTGGGTTGGTACCTGGAATTTGTATGGTGCAGACAGTTCACTTACTGGAACCAATACTGTTTATAAAATCCTGGATGGATGTACAGTTCAGGAAAATTTCGAAAGCAGCAAGATTGCCTATAGTGGCAAAAGCTGGAGCATGTATAACGCACAAACAAAATTATGGCAACAGACCTGGGTAGATAATCAAGGTGGGTATATCGTATTAGAGGGTAAATTTGAAAATGGGGCCATGAACTTAATTACAGGCATTGTAAAAGTAAATGGCAAAGAACAGATCAATCGCATGCGCTACCACGATATTAAAAAAGATGGTTTTGAATGGGATTGGGAAACTTCATTGGACAATGGGGTTACGTGGAAAACGAGTTGGCATTTACGTTATGAGAGGAAGAAGTAATTTGGTGATTTGATAATTTTGATAATTTGGTGATTGGAAGCAATTTAATGGTAGTGTTTTTTAATTATCAAATCACCAAATTATCTAATCATCAAATCGGGTTTACTTTTCAACAATCCTAATCTCCACTCTTCTGTTTGCAATTCTTTCTTCTTCTGATTTTTCTGGAATGGCGTAAATAGGATGGCTGTTTCCAAAACCTATATAAGATAAACGATGCGGATCTATGCCTTTTTCAATTAAATAAGCATATACTTTTTTCGCCCTCATTACTGATACAATATAACTCGGCGAATCTTCAAATCTTACCCCATCAATCCTTACTACACAACAGATATGTCCCTCAATGGCAATGGTCATTTTTGGATATTTTACAAGGATGTCATACAGTTCCTGCAAAGTAGGGATCGATTTACTTAATAATACATCTGAACTATTTTCAAACTCAAGATTTTGCAAAGCTATTGTGGATCCTTTTTTAACTGTGGTATCTTCTAAAATAGTTGTGAGTGACCTGGTTTCTTTAATTGGGGCAGCAGCAGGGGTTTCATTGGAAATTGCAGCCTTCTGTTCAACTGCTTTTGGTTCCTCTTGGACAGTTACAATTATTTCCACCCTGCGATTCTGCAGGCCATCTTCATCAGTGAGATCGCTGTTCAATAATCCATTTTCACCAAATCCTTTTGCCATGAGGGTTAAAGCCTTTATGCTTTTATTATTTTCCAGGTAGTGCTTAACTGTATTTACTCTTCGTAACGACAATGCATCATTATAGGCATTGCTTCCTTTGCTATCGCAATAACCACTTAATTGAATCGAACCGATAGAAAGAGGAGTGATCTTACTAATAAATCCATCCAGTTTTGCTAAGGCTTCCTTGGTAAGTTCTGATTTATTAAAATCAAAATTCACAGTAAGGGTTTCTTTCGTTTGTGAAGAACCTATAAGTGAAAAACTAAAAAGCGTGGTGAAGAGAAGGAGTCGTTTCATATCACAAATGTATGATGTCTGATATAAGATGTATGATGTAGGACGGCAATATTTATTGGGCAAATCTTAAATCATACATCTTACATCAGACATTCTTTTGTACTTTTGCACACTTTTTTAATTTTCATTATGATAGCTGCAAATAATATTACACTCGCTTATGGCAAAAGAGTGTTGTTCGATGAGGTAAAGATCACTTTTACGAAAGGTAATTGTTATGGTGTTATTGGTGCTAATGGTGCCGGTAAATCTACTTTCTTAAAAATACTGAGTGGAGAATTAGAGCCCAATAAAGGAACCGTTGACATTACACCGGGAGAAAGAATGGCCGTATTAAATCAAAACCAATTTGCTTTTGATGAATTTACCGTGTTGAATACCGTCATGATGGGGCACCAAAAAATGTGGAAGGTAATGCATGAGCGAGATGCCATTTATGCCAAAGAGGATTTTACCGAAGCTGATGGTATAAAAGCAGGAGAACTGGAGGAACAATTTGGCGAAATGGGCGGCTACACTGCTGAAAGTGATGCGGCTACTTTTTTAAGTGAACTGGGTGTAAAAGATGAATCGCACCAGGTACTTATGAAAGACATCAGTGCCAACCTGAAAGTAAGGGTTTTGCTTGCACAGGCATTGTTTGGAAATCCTGATATTTTATTATTAGATGAACCTACTAACAACCTTGACGTTGAGACAATTAGCTGGTTGGAAAATTTTCTTGCTGATTATGAAAATATCGTTTTAGTAGTAAGCCATGACCGTCACTTTTTGGATGCAGTTTGTACCCATGTTGCCGACGTAGATAAGAAGAAGATAAAGGTTTATACAGGCAACTATAGCTTCTGGTATGAGAGTTCTCAACTGGCTGCAAGGCAGGCAACAGATAAGAACAAAAAGACGGAAGAGAAGAAGAAAGATCTGTTGGAGTTTATCGCACGATTTAGTGCAAATGCTTCCAAATCCAAACAGGCAACGTCACGTAAAAAAGCTTTGGATAAACTGGTATTTGAAGACATTACAGCAAGTAATAGAAAATACCCGGGAATTATATTTAAGCAGGAAAGGGAAGTGGGCAATGAAATTTTAAAAGTGGAAAATCTTTCAAAAAGCATTGAAGGGAAAGTGATTTTCAATAAAATAAAATTTGATATTCAAAAAGGAGATAAGATCGCATTCATCAGCCGGGAACCGATCGCATTGACCACTTTTTTTGAAGTACTCAATGGAAGAATAAAAGCCGATAGCGGCACTTATGAATGGGGAACAACTGTAACTACCGCCTACCTGCCAAATGACAATACAGAATATTTCTTAGGAAGTGAATATAACCTCATGGATTGGTTGCGTCAATATGTGCCGCCAACAACAAGGGATGTGGATGAAGATTTCTTACGTGGTTTCTTAGGTAAAATGCTTTTCAGCGGCGATGAGATTTTGAAGAAAACAAATGTATTGAGTGGAGGAGAAAAAGTGCGTTGTATGGTTAGCAAGATGATGTTGCAAAACCCAAATGTGCTGATGCTGGATGAACCAACGAACCACCTTGATCTTGAAAGCATCATTGCCTTCAATGATAGTATGGTTGCTTATACAGGTATTGTTTTATTAACCACCCATGATCACCAGTTTATGCAAACCGTTGCAAACAGGATCATTGAGATCACCCCAAAAGGCATGATTGATAAATTGATGACGTACGATGAATATTTGGCAGATGAGAGGGTGAAGGCATTGCGGGAAGAATTGTATAGTTGATAAATCGACAATTGATAATAGTGAATGGTGAATAGTGAATGGTGAATGGTGAAGACTTTGCGGCTTTCACCATTCACTATTCACTTTTAAACACTTTCGACGATTACAGATTCCCAATTGCCGATTCCCGATTGCCGATTGCCCATTGTCCCTTAGTTTTGCGCCTTATTTAAAAATGAAACAATCGCTCACAAGCCTGCTTGATGCTTTTTATCCGCCCGTTAAAAGGCTGATGCCAATACAGACTTTTCGGTATGCGGCATGTGGTGGAGCAAATACATTGCTTGGATTATCGATTTACTGGGTGAGCCTTCACTTTATTTTTGAAAACAGGATATTTGATTTTGGAATATCTGCACTTAAACCACACAATGCGGCACTTTTTTTTAGTTCGGGAATCGTTTTTTTTATTGGGTTCCTGTTAAACAAATACATTGTTTTTACTGCTTCAAATCTTAAAGGGCGCATACAGCTTTTTCGATATGGTCTGTCT
The DNA here is from genome assembly GCA_039934735.1 of Ferruginibacter sp. Lineage (GTDB taxonomy): Bacteria > Bacteroidota > Bacteroidia > Chitinophagales > Chitinophagaceae > Ferruginibacter. The sequence continues at coordinate 49,837 of JBDTLP010000014.1, forward strand.
TTTCTCTTTAGTTTAACGGTAAATTATTTTATCCTTCAATTGTTTGTACAGGTTTTCTTGTGGAAGCCATTTATAAGCCAGGTGATTACAACCGGTATAGTCATTGCCATTAGTTATATGGCTCAAAAGCATTTTACGTTCAGGACGAAGGCAAGTGAATAGTTTTGAATTGTCAACCTTTTCTTTTTTATTTGATAGTGATCTTATAATAAAATATTACCTGAAATTTTCTAAAAAGCATTTACCCGATAAATCGGCACAAGTAAAGATTTTTGTACCAACCAGGTTTTTGGCAATTTATTTTGGTGCAATATATTTTTGGTACAAAAATAAAGTCTTGGCCACTTAGATGCTTTGCCGCCGATGCTTTTACTGTGTCTTTGGCAAATTATTAATCGCTTGCTGCATCAAATTGAGTTCCTTTAACCGGTCTTGTTTTTTATCAAATTCCTTGTTCAGCTTTTTTAATTTCTTTTCTTCATTTTCTTTTTTATCTTTTGCATTGTCTGCGGCTTTGGCATCATCATAAGCATCTTTTGCTTTTTTCTTTGCCTTTTTTGCATCCTTCACTTCGCCATTGGTAGCTTTGTCAGCTTGCCTGCTACTTTCTTCTGCACTGGATTTTGCTGATTTATCTTTGGATTCGAAATCAGCCTGGTATTTTTTTAAATTCTCCTGTGATTCTGCAATCTCTTTTTTCAAATCGGCAGTATCGATGATCAGTTTCAAATATTCCTTATTCAGCTTAATAGTATCTGCTGCTGTTTTATACTTTTGGCAATAAGCAGCCTGGGTTGTAAACAAAAGAAAAAGCAGTGCAATGTTGTAAATAATTTTCTTCATGGAATTTAGTTTAGAGGAAAGCTGTTAGCTATAAGCTGCAAGCTATAAGTCATTCTGATTTTTTGGGAAATTTATTTCATAAATATAATGTTTACAAATTAGAAACGCTTATTAAAAGCTGTTATATCTAATGAGGTAATATATAAATTGCACTGGTTACATATCATAAAACGAATAGGCAACATGTTCAGATGCTTACGGCTTAAAGCTTACAGCTTAAAGCTTTTTGTGGCAAACTTTCCCCCGAAAAACGCTTGACTTACAGCTTGAAACTTATACCTTAAAGCTGTCCTTGCCATTGTGTCTGCCATTTTTTCACCATTTTTCCCTTGGCACAATGATTGACTACAGACACTGAATAATAAAAATCTATAATCATGGCTAAAATAATAGGAATTGACCTTGGTACAACCAACAGTTGTGTTTCTGTAATGGAAGGTAACGAACCGGTTGTTATTGCAAATGATGAGGGCCGTCGTACAACGCCTTCTGTAGTTGCATTTTTAAAAAATGGTGAGCGTAAAGTAGGTGATCCTGCGAAGCGCCAGGCGATTACCAATCCGCACAATACCATTTCGAGTGTAAAACGTTTTATGGGGCGCAGGTTTGATGAAGTAACAGAAGAAAGCTCACACTGGAGTTATAAAGTAGTAAAGGGTGACAATAATACCGTTAGAATTGACATAGATGGCAGAATGTACACGCCACAGGAGATCAGTGCTATGGTATTGCAGAAAATGAAAAAAACGGCAGAAGATTATCTTGGACATGAAGTAACAGAAGCCGTAATAACCGTACCTGCTTATTTTAATGATGCACAGCGCCAGGCTACAAAAGAAGCTGGTGAAATTGCCGGCTTAATTGTTCGCCGTATTGTAAACGAACCTACTGCAGCGGCATTGGCTTATGGCCTTGATAAGAAAAATAAAGATCAGAAAATTGCTGTGTTTGACCTTGGTGGCGGAACCTTTGATATCTCAGTACTTGAATTGGGTGATGGCGTATTTGAAGTTAAATCTACCAATGGTGATACCCATCTTGGTGGTGATGATTTTGATAAAGTAATCATGGATTGGCTGGCAGATGAATTTAAGAATGATGAGGGTATTGATCTGCGTAAAGATCCAATGGCATTACAACGTTTAAAAGATGCTTCTGAAAAAGCAAAAGTAGAATTATCATCAGGCAGTGAAACAGAAATAAATCTTCCTTATGTAACAGCGGTAGATGGTGTTCCAAAGCATTTGGTTAAAAAATTAACCCGTGCAAAATTCGAAGCATTGGCTGATAAATTATTCGAGCGTTGCCTTAAACCCTGCGAACAGGCTTTAAAAGATGCAGGTCTTAGTATATCTCAAATTGATGAAGTTATTTTGGTTGGCGGTAGCAGCCGTATTCCTAAAGTACAGGAGATCGTTGAAAAATTCTTCGGTAAAAAACCAAACCGAAGTGTTAACCCGGATGAAGTTGTAGCTGTTGGTGCTGCTATACAAGGTGCCGTTTTAACTGGTGAGATCAAAGATGTATTGTTGCTGGATGTTACCCCACTTACATTGGGTATTGAAACTGCGGGTGGTGTGATGACGCCGTTGATCGAATCAAATACAACTATTCCTTCAAAGAAATCACAGGTGTTCTCTACGTATTCAGACAACCAGCCTGGTGTACAAATTAATGTATTGCAGGGTGAAAGGTCGATGGCACGTGATAACAAGAACCTGGGAACTTTTAATCTTGATAATATTCCACCGGCTCCGCGTGGTGTTCCACAAATTGAAGTAATATTTGATATTGATGCCAACGGTATTTTGCATGTAACGGCTAAGGATAAAGGAACAGGAAAAGAACAAAAGATCAGGATCGAATCGGGAAGTGGTTTAACACCTGAAGAAATTGAAAAGATGAAGAATGATGCTAAGGCAAATGAAGCATCTGATAAGGCAGAGAAAGAAAAAGTAGAAAAGATTAACCAGGCAGATAGCATGATCTTCCAGACTGAAAAGCAATTGAAGGAGTTTGGAGATAAATTATCAACAGATAAAAAAGCTCCAATCGAGGCTTCATTGACAAAATTAAAAGAAGCTCACAAGGCACAGGATATCACACAAATAGATGCTGCAATGGCTGAGATAAATGCAGCTTGGACAGTAGCGAGTGAAGAGATGTACAAAGCTACGCAGGATACTGCCGGCGCACAACCAAATGCTGGTGGAGAACAACAAGGAGCTGAACATGCTTCACAAGGAAATGAGGGTGCAGGTACTGAAAATGTTACAGATGCAGAATTTGAGGAAGTGAAGTGAGAAGTTAAGAATTTAGAGTTAAGAATTTAGAATTATGAATGCCGTTCCAGGATAGGAACGGCATTTTAATTTAATGCTTAATAAGCAGGCCACTTTTGTATCCTTGCATTATTTGCATCAGCAATGAATATGTTACCAGTACCATCAACAAAAACATCTCCAGCTCCGGAAAGTTGATTGGCTTCTGATCCTTCCAGAATTGTCCCGGCAACTGTAATACCAGTTGTTGCACCTGGCGACCATCTTTGTACTCTTTCTCCTTCACCAATATAAATATTACCTGCATTATCAAGGCAGAAAAATGCTCCGTCAATTTGGTTTGTTCCATGGCAGCATCCATTGCCTCCAGCAACAGTTATTCCGGAAGAAGCACCTGGTGCCCATTTTTGGATTCGCTCATTAGATGGATCTGATACATAAATATTTCCTGAAGTATCTAGTGATACATCCCAAGGGTAAATGAATTGATTGGCGCCATCGCCAGGACCATTTCCTCCTGCAACAGTAGTACCTGCTGAAGCACCAAGATTCCATTTTTGTACCCTGCTATTTTGTTCATCTGATATGTAAACATTCCCATTTACATCTACAAAGATACCAGTTGGCAGGTTTAGCTGATTAGCTGCATCTCCTTCTCCATTCCCTCCAGCTACAGTTATTCCTGAACTTGCCCCAACATTCCATTTCTGTATCCTGTTATTTTGCGCATCAGCTATATAAACACTGCCAGAGCCATCAACAAATATTCCTGCTACTGATTCAAATTGATTTGCTGCAGGCCCGGTACCGTTACCACCAGCCACTGTTGTTCCCGAACTTGCCCCGGGTGTCCATTTTTGTATTCGCATATTAACATTATCCCCAACATAAATATTCCCACTAGGATCAACAAATACACTTGCGACGCCATAAAATTGATTGGCTGCTGACCCAAAACCATTACCCCCAGCCACGGTTATTCCTGTTCTTGAATTTGTATTGTTGTTGTTGTTGTTATTACTAGTATTACCATCGGAGGCTGTTTTCTTGCAACTAGAAGTTATTACGATAAGTATCAAAAATGCAAAAAAATAGTAGGATGTTATTTTCATAAAGCAGTTTTTTATAAAAATAAATCATTGAGTTAATATATAAAAATTATCAACCTGTTTTTATCTCTTTCGGAGCAGGTTATTTTCAATTTTAGGTTTAAAAAAAATTTTTATAAGAAAAAATGAAATTGCCCAGATATATTTAAAGACTAATTTTTTATTATTATATACTAATGATTATTAGGTAATTATAATTGATATTTGTTATTAAATAGTATTTAAACAAAAACATTTAATAATACTATTCACATTTTAAATTTTACATTCAATATTTTACATTTTTCTTCGTTCTATAAGTATTCACAAACCTAAAATCGACTGATCATGAAAACCATTATCGCCATTTTATTTGCCGCTATCTTATTAACATCCTGCAACCGTTCTATAACCATGGACCAGGCTGCAAATGGCCGCACCCGTGGAGCCAGGAGTGTAAGATAAATTCAGTATCAATTTCAACAGTCTTGTCTCACTAATTTAAAATCTTAGTGATCATATAATAATTGCCAAAATAAAGGCAATAAAAAAGCCCTATTTAAATAGGGCTTTTAATTTTTTATCTATTGATTCTAGACGATACCAATCGCCAATGAAAAGAAAGTTACATTAAAAGGAAGTACCATGGAGCAGTATCCGCCAGCTACTGCATACACCCAAAAAAAAGCTACAACTGATAATAAGAACAATATCCAATAAAGTCCGCTGATTTTTCTAACTATTGCCATGATGATTTTGTTTTTGCAAATATAGAAGATAGAATATAAATAGCATAGAATAACTGCACTTTTTTTTATCATACAAAAATGAAATATAAATCGCTTATTGATTTTATTCTATTATGATTAAATTGCCGACCTAAATATTTTCGCTTCATGGTTATTCATTTTTATATAAAATATAAAACGGCATATGGCCAGGCCCTTGGCATTATTATTCATAATCTGAATAAACCAACTACAGAAATTGAGCTTCAATATTTAAATGATGAACATTGGTACGGCAGTATTGATACAGAAGATCTTTCAAAACGGGATGCCATCAATTATCATTATGTAATCCGGGAAGCAGGAAGAGCCGACATCACTGACCATGCTGATAACAGGACGCTCCATTTTAAAAAGCTTGATGAAAAGGAAATAAATGTATTTGATGACTGGCAGGATGCATCTTTTGAAAAAACAGTTTTTAATACCAGGCCTTTTTTGAATGTATTTGGCCAGCAAAAAAACAAGCTTAAAGAAGCATCCGTAAAAAATCCAACTCATATTTTTGAAGTAGAAGCTACTCATTTGCCCGATAACCTTGTGCTATGCATTACGGGCTCAGCAAAAAAAATGAATAACTGGGAAACAGATAAACCCATCTTGCTTAAAAAAAGAAAAAATACCTGGTTTGTAAAACTCAATCTTACTAAAGAAAATTTTCCGATTGAATATAAATTTGGGGTTTATGATATCCATCAAAACAAGATCATTCATTTTGAAGATGGCAGCAACAGGTTATTGAACCAGGCCACTGATAAAAACAAACTCAATTACCTTAGGCAATTCGCCTGGTTTAATGATCATACCTGGAAAGGCGCAGGAGTAAACGTACAGTTATCATCGCTCAAAACAAATCAAAGCTGGGGCATTGGCGATTTTAGCGACCTCAACCTGCTTACCGATTGGGCAACAGCTACCGGCATCAAACTTATCCAGTTATTGCCCATCAATGATACCACAGCTAACCATGACCGACGGGATTCTTATCCTTACTCCGCCATTTCTGCTTTTGCACAACATCCTGTTTTTTTGAACATACCAAAACTAGCCACAGCAGTTTCATTGGAATTTCCGGATGATCTATTAGAAAGAATAAAAAAGCTAAATGATCTTCCTGAACTTGATTATGATTCTGTAGCGAAAATAAAAAGGGAAGCTATCAAAGAATTATATGAAAAAGATAAATTCTCTTTTAAAGATGATTTTGCTTTTTTTGATTTCTTTGACCTGAATCGTCACTGGCTTGTTCCTTATGCGGCTTTTTGTTATTTAAGGGATAAGAACGGAACAGCAGATTTTAGTGAATGGCCTGAATATGATAATTATAATGAAGATGAAATTCAGGAACTGGTAAGTCCGGAACACGAACATTATGACGAGATCGCCATACATTATTTTACCCAGTTTCACCTGCATTTACAATTATTGGATGCAGTACAATATGCACACAAACATTCAGTGATTTTAAAAGGAGACCTACCGATTGGGGTTGGCCGCTTTAGTGTTGATACCTGGATGAATCCCCATCTCTTTCACATGGATATGCAGGCGGGTGCACCACCAGATGCATTTGCAGTGAAAGGACAGAACTGGAGTTTTCCTACTTATAATTGGGAACTGATGCAAAAAAACGATTACGCATGGTGGCGCCAGCGTATGGAGCATATGAGCAATTATTTTGATGCTATCAGGATCGATCATGTACTTGGATTCTTTAGAATATGGAGTATCCCTATGCATGCAATCGATGGAATATTCGGAAGGTTTATGCCGGTACATCCATTGTATTCTTATGATTTTGAAACAGTGGGTATTAATTTTAATGAAGACAGGTTTTGCAAACCATGGCTAAACGATCATATTGTCAATAGTACGTTCGGAGATAATGTTTTATGGGTAAGAGAAGCCATTTTCAACGGAGATAGTTATAAAGACGAATTCAATACACAGCAAAAAGTACTGGCCTATTTTAAAAAGAATCCAGCTCATATCGATGTACAACAAGGCTTACTTGATCTGTTGTCGAATGTGATCCTTTTTAAAGATGAGGGCAACGCACATCAATATCATTTCAGGTTCAACATGCAGGGAACTTCATCTTACGAACATTTATCCGGGCATGAAAAACATATCCTTGATCAATTGTATCGAAAATATTTTTTTGAAACACAAAATGAATTGTGGTTCAAAGAAGCGCAGACAAAACTGGATGCCATTCAAAGAAGTTCAGATATGCTTATCTGTGCCGAAGATCTTGGATTGGTGCCGGATATGGTAGAAGGTGTTTTAAAATCAAGAGAAATACTTGCCTTACAGGTACAAAGAATGCCAAAGATTTCTACAGATAATTTTACAAATCCAAAAAATGCTCCTTACTTATGTGTTGTTACACCATCTACACATGACACAAGTACATTGCGTGAATGGTGGGAAGAAGACAGGAAACTTACGCAGGATTTCTACAATCATTTTTTAGGACAATACGGAACGGCACCTTTCTATTGTGAACCATGGATTTCCAAAGAGATCATCCAACAACATCTTTGGTCACCTGCTATGTGGAGCGTATTCCTATTACAGGACATTATGGGAATGGATAATAATATCCGCAGAGAAAATCCAAAAGATGAGCGCATCAATTTTCCTGCAGATCCAAATCATTACTGGAACTACCGGATGCACATAACGCTGGAATTCTTATTGGAGCAGTCAGCATTCTCGGAATCATTCAGGTCAATGGTAGAAGAATCGGGGCGATAGCAGGAACAGTTTATCAAAGATCAGTTTTATATTCATATCGTACACAAGTGCAGTTAAGCATATGCTTATAATACTACACTTTCGCTAAACAGTATGCGTGATATCAACCAGAACCATTGATCCAGTTAATAAAATAATTTGAAAAAGAAATATTTTGCAGTTTTTGTTTTCTCCCTCCTGGGAACTGTAAATAGTATTGCCCAAAGTTTAGGCAGGGTTGGAAATCCCAATGATATTGTAACAACACCCACAGCCGGAACAGTGTTAATGGGAGGTGGTAGTGATGTTGATGCTGCATTTACCTGGATGATTAATAAATCAGTCGGCGGAGATTTTGTGGTTATTCGTGCAACCGGCACCGATGCTTACAATGATTACATTTACGGTTTGGGTACGGCAAATTCAGTTGAAACATTTCTTGTCAATTCAATATCACTGGCAAATGATTCAATGATTGTGAAATCAATCAGGAAGGCAGAAGCTGTTTTTTTTGCAGGTGGTGACCAAAACGATTACATAGCGAATTATAAAGGAACTGCATTAGGTACCGTCATTGATTATTTGGCGAATATAAAACATGCTCCCATTGGTGGTACAAGCGCAGGAATGGCCATCCAGGGATATATCTATTATGACGGAATAACCAATGTGCTGTCATCGCAGGTTTTACAAAATCCCTATGCCTCCGGTAATGGCATACACTATAATGATTTTTTACATAATCCTTTTTTGATAAACACAATTTGTGATACACATTTTAATACCAAAGGTGGAACAACCAGCAATGGTATAACCGGCCGGCAAGGTAGATTAATGACCTTTCTTTCCCGTATGATCATTGATTCATCGCTTGCAGATGTGAAAGCCATTGCATGTGAAGAAAAAACGGCTGTTTGTATTGATGAAAATGGAATTGCCATGGTTATTGGCTTAGGTAAATCTTATTTCCTTCGTCAATGGTGTCACATACCTGAAGACTGTGTTGAGGGAGATCCACTCACCTGGACGAACGGGGCAAAAGTTTATATTATAAATGGACCAGGCAGTTATACTACATTGCCCAATGCCGGATTATCGGTTAATTTAAATGATTGGGCTACCGTTGCCGGAGGAATTTATAATTATTGGACAGTGAATACAGGTACACTTACCATTGGACAAACAACGGGTTCACCCAATGTTTGTAACATAATAACAACTTACACATTTACAGGCAATGGAAACTGGAGTGTACCGGGAAATTGGTTAAATAATTTAATTCCTCCTGCCCAGATTTCCGGGAATGCTGAAATTGTAATCAATCCGGTTTTAGGTGGAGAATGTATCCTGGATATTGATCAAACAATTTCCCAGGGAGTAAATCTAACTGTTCAAACGGGCAAGAGGTTTAGAATTATTGGTAATTTAAATGTGCAATAACCCGGAAGCAAACTTTCAAAAAACACTTCCGAAACACTTCAGCAATAATAATAATACATGAAAGTCTCCTACAAAACCTACAACCTCCCGTTCAAACATCCATTCACCATTTCAAAAGGAACGAAAACACACCAGCCATCATTGGTTGTTGAACTTGAGTATTTTGGATTGAAGGGCTATGGAGAAGCACCCGCCATCAGCTACTACAATATACCGTTAGAAAAGATGGTTGCTGACCTGGAAGCAAAAAAAATGTTTGTAGAAAAATTTTCTTTCTCTGATCCCGAACGATACTGGCATTATCTTCATCATTTATTTCCACAAAATTCTTTTCTGGTTTGTGCACTTGATATGGCGGGCTGGGATTTATATGGAAAAATGAAAAGAAAACAATTGCATGAGTTGTGGAATTTAGATATAGAAACTGCTCCATCAACTGATTTTACGATTGGCATTGATAGTATAGAAACCATGATAAAAAAAATGAAGGAAAGACCATGGCCAATCTATAAAATAAAAGTTGGAATGGAAAACGATATCGAAACGGTAGCAGCATTGAGAAAAGAAACAGATGCCATATTTCGTGTGGATGCAAATGCAGCATGGACACTTGAACAGGCTATACACAAAATTCCTTTATTAAAAGAGCTGGGTGTTGAATTTGTCGAGCAGCCGTTGGCGAAAGATAACTGGGAAGGGATGAAAATATTGTACAACGAATCTCCACTTCCAATCATTGCAGATGAATCCTGTGTGAGTGAAGCTGATGTCTTACAATGCCGCCATCATTTTCATGGTATCAATATAAAACTAACAAAATGCAGTGGTATTACACCTGCAAGAAGAATGATACAGAAGGCAAAAGAATTTGACATGCGTGTGATGGTTGGTTGTATGAATGAAAGTTCTTTGGGATCTGCAGCCATCGCACAATTAGCACCCTTGCTTGATTATGTGGATATGGATGGGCCATTGTTACTTACAGATGATATTGCAAAAGGGGTTGATTTTGATTATGGAAAAATTATTTATAAGGAAGGCTATGGGTTGGGAGTGGAGATGAAAGATTTTTAGAATGTCTGATGTCTGATGTCTGATGTAAGATGTATGATTTGTTTGATTCTCACATCATAATTGGATATCACACATCATAAATTGCTTTATGGTAGACTTAAAAACCTACTTATAATTCTGCTTGTTGTCTTAGCGATCTTTTGTATTTCTCTTTGCGTCTTTGCGTGAAATAAAGCTTCTATGCCTCGCAAAGTTAAGAAACGTAAATGCATAAATCACGGTATCCGAAGTGAAATCAGCGAATCAGTAGCAATATTTTATTTGTTCAACAACCGCTTCTTCTGATCCAAATATTCTTCTTGCGTTATCGCTCCCGACTGCATCAACTCAAACATTTTTTTTAATTCATCAGCAATCATTGTATCAGAAGGTTTGTTTACAATTGTATTTCTTGCAATCGCTCTTGCAAGTTGTTCAGCCTGGTTATTTACCTGTATGTTTTTATATTCTTCCTGCGCATGCGTAATGGTATCTTTTAAAAGTTTGGGATGATGGATCATTTTATAACTGGTTTCTCCCATCTCTGCAGCAGTTTGTATATCTACATCTCCATAGCCAAGTATTCTTCCCCAAAATGATTGATCGTATTCTATATTATTGATCTTATCAAGCGGGCTTTCTTTTGCATACCTCGTAAAAAAACCACCTTCATCAATTACACGCATATTGGTAACGGCCCAAATATTATTTACCCAGGTAAAATAAACGAACAATGGATAAAAAGCTGTGACCAAAATAATGATCGCCGCTATTTTACCGGGAATAAAAAAAGCAGACAATGTGCTTATCACTATCCAAACCAAAAAAGGCATTATCAGTTGCAGCCAGTGATGCCTTATGATCAATAAAAGTTTTTCGTCTTTTTTTAGTGAAGTTCTCATTGATTCATAATTAATGTAGCCCAAATATACGCCTATGAACGATTAATTATAGACGAATTCTATTGTACATAATGGCGATTTATAAATGCTTATTAGATAAAAAAGGACATGCATCTTTCTTAAAAAAAGTTACCATATCCTAAAGCTTTTGCAGGTTCAGTAAATTTAAAATTGCCACTTTTAATAACGGTAACGAATGTCTGCAATTTATTGACTTTTATAAATAAATTTTATTGCGGCACAATTCCCACCGGAGTTTCCGAAAGAGCTTGTGTGTACCAACTTGGCGACCCTGTACTATTAGGGGCGAAGCCATACGCCTCTGATGCGCTATAAATAACTATTAAGTTGCCATTTGCCGAACTGCCAATCGGGGTTTCTGAAAGAGCTTGTAAATACCAAATCATAGCTCCTGATGTATTTCTTGTGAACCCATATGCCAGTGAAGCTGAATAAACCACAACTGATTCTGTATTATTAGTAGCAACGACGCCAATAGGATTTGACAACGCCTGTGTATACCAAATAAGAGAACCTGTACTGTTTTTTGTAAAACCATATAAAGTAGTTGATGTACAAAGCATGATCATTTTTCCACTGGTAATAGTTCCAATGGGAGTTCCTGATATTGACTGGGTATACCAATTCGATCCACCCGCACTGTTTCGGGAAAAAGCATAAGCTGTGGTTGTGGTGTAGATTACTACTGAGCTGTCGGTTGCTATTGTGCCTAATACCGTTCCTGAAATTGCCTGCGTATACCAATTGAGAGCTCCTGTGCTGAGCCGGGAAAGAGCATAAGCAGTAGTATTAGTATAAAGTAAGATCGTGATTCCATTTTTGGTACTTACATAAGTAGATAAGCCGGAATTGCCGCCGCCAATGGCATTAATAATTTTTTTCCATGTAGAGCCATCAAAGAACCAAAAACCTTCAGTGTAATCAGTTTGATAAACCAATAATCCTTTTGCAGGATCTGCTATCGCTAATCTATTCATCATTGTCATTCTTGGTATTAATAATCCTTTAGCCGTATCAGTGATATCCAATGCAGCGCTGCTATTGGGCGTTGTTGTTCCAATACCAAGTTGGGCGTGAAGATTATTAATAATGATTGCAGTGAGAATGAGTAAAATTATTTTTTTCATAAAGGCGTGTAGTTATATCACAAGATACCTTTTATTTTGAAACCTCCATAGTAGAACAAGGAACAGGCACACAAAGTATAAACCTTCTGCCTGGTTTAAATAATAAAAAAGAGATGACATCGTTTCGCAAACATGTCATCTCTTTTTATAAACTACATTTTGTATTTCTGATTGCTGAAATCTGATTGCTGATACCCGCCAGCTTACCAGATCTTCACCCTCAAACTATCCGCCCTGTACATTTTATCTCCCGGTTTAATTCCAAATGCTTCATAAAATTCAGGGATGTTTACAAATGGGCCATTCACTCTTTCTTTAGCAGGGGAGTGAACATCAGTCATAACAAGGTTGGCTAGACGCTCTTTCCTGATCTCGTATAACCAGCCGAGTGCGTAACCAAGAAAATAACGTTGCATTGCCGTAAGGCCTGCGATTGTTTCATTTTTCTTGTATGCTTCTGTTTTTTTAAATGCATCAATTCCCAGTAATAAACCACCAAGGTCAGCAATGTTTTCTCCTTGTGTCGCTTCACCATTTATGTGCAATGTATCAACGGGCATGAATTCATTGAATTGTTTGATGATGGCTTTTGCTCTCTGGCCGAATTCTTTTCCATCATTTGCACTCCACCAATCCCTGAGATTTCCTTTTGAATCATATTGACGGCCCTGGTCATCGAATCCATGTGTTATTTCATGCCCGATGGTTGATGCAGCAGCATAACCATATACCAATGCATCATCCAGGTCTTCATCACGGTAACCAGGAACCGCAAATATTCCTGCAGGTAGAACGATCTCGTTGTTGCTTGGATTGTAATATGCATTATAAGTTTGTGGCGTCATGTCCCACTCAGTACGATCAACTGGTTTGCCCAATTTATTGATTGAATAATTATGCCACCATTCACCCGAACGTTGCATATTTATAACCCATGGGCCGTTTTCAATTTTCAGTGCACTGAAATCTTTCCACTTATCAGGATAACCAACTTTTTTTGTGATTGCAGCTAATTTTTCATAAGCTTTTTGTTTGGTGCTATCACTCATCCAGGAAAGTTTTTCAATCCTTTCTTTATAAGCAGAGCGAATATTTTCAACCATATCGCTGTATCTTTTCTTTGCTGTTTCATTAAAATACTCTTTTGCGAATTTTTGTCCAAGCGCTTCACCAATCGCATCTTCTTCAGCATCCAATACTCTTTTCCAGCGTGGCCTTTGTTCTTTGGCCCCGGTAAGTGTTTTACGGAATTCAAAATAATTCCCGTACGTGTATTTGTCTAAGTAAACAGCCTGGTCCTGTACCATTCTTAGTTTTAAATAATTTTGCCAGGTAGTAATTGGAGTGGCTTTAAACTGGTTGCTCAATGCGGTATAAAATTCAGGTTGTCCTACGATCACAGAATCAACTTTTTCTTCACCTGTTATTTTTGCATAAGACACCCAATTTACATTTGGAGAAATTTTAGATAACCCCGACCAACTCATTTTATTGTAATTTTTATAAGGGTCACGCAGGTCAGCTAATTTTCTGCTGGACGTGGCAAGTTTTGTTTCAAGATCAAAAACTTCATCAGTCATTTTTTGTGGATCCTGGCCATTTGCCGCAATCTGTTTAAAAGTTTTCAGCATATAATCTTTATAAGCTGCTTTTACTTTTACAGTACGATCGTCGGTATTAAAATAATAATCCCTGTTTGGTAATCCCAGGCCGCCTTGTGAAAACTGCACAACCATTTGTTCACTGTTCTTATCATCCTGTGCAATGTAATTTCCAAAAGCACCGCCAATGCTTTTTTTATGCATATCAGCAATTACTTCAATCAACTGTTCTGGGTTGGTAATAGCATTCACGGAATTAAAATCATTTTGCAATGGATTCAAACGAGCCTTGTCAATATTTGAAGAATCCATGGCGCTTTTCCAGAAGTCGCCGATTTTTTGTGATATCGTTCCACTGGCAGCATTTTCTTTAACAGCATCATCATTTATTTTACGAAGGCGGGCATAGATTTCATCCTGCACCATATTGCCAATTCCCCAGCCACTTTCTGCATCGG
>JBDTLP010000015.1:0-60794 GCA_039934735.1 Ferruginibacter sp.
AGCGATCCATTTTGAATGAAATGTGGCGGGTGACATAATCAGCAGACCCTAAATAACTAAAACAAACGTTATGGCAAACTCAACAAACATGATGGCAAGTTCTATTTACCAGTCGGAACTCATATTTAATATGAACGAAAGACTGTTCCTGAATGCATTGGATGGTATAACAGATAGCCAGGCAAAGGAACGAATCAGTGAAAACAACAACCCGCTTACCTGGATAGCAACGCATACCGTATGGGCAAGGTATAATATGCTGATGTTCCTGGGCAAACCTGTAAAAAATCCTTATGAAGGCATGTTCGAAGGCTTCAGGCCCTATGATAAAAACGATCAATATCCAACATTGGAAGCTTTAAAAGCCGATTGGAAAAAGGCAAGTACATTATTAAGAGATGCCATTCATTCAGTATCTGAAGAATACCTGGCGGCAGAGTCACCATTGAAAAGTCCTATTGGTGATTTTACCAATGGAGGTACTATTGCTTTTCTTGCACAGCATGAAAGTTATGATATCGGGCAGATCGGTTTTTTGAAAAAATATTATACGAAGGAGGCGATGAAATACAATTGATAATTAACTATTGACAATGGATAATTGACGACCGCTGTCGGTGGTTGCAAACCCCGGTGGTTATTGTGAATGGTCAATTGTGAATGGTGAAAGCTTTAAGTTTTTAATGGTCAGAAATGACTGCTAACAAAAGTAAATAATGAACAAAGCATACGGAGTTTAGAATATCTAAATGTTTACTTCAATATTCATTATTCCGTATCATTGTTATCCGATTAAAATTAAATATTGTTTTGAAACCCTTTCCGGGTAAGGGTTCTAGCCCCTCTCCTTTGTCGAAGATCCCGATGATTTCGGGAGAGCAGGGTTGGGGTGAGGTTTAGCGCTGATGCTCAGGATTTTGAAGCTGTTTACCGGACAACAATTATTCCGTGTACCTTGTTCGGTATTCAGGAATATCTACAATCATAATTTAAAACAACCAACATGAACGAGTACATGATGATCTTCAGGAACGAAAAAAGCGATGGAGCAGCACCTTCTGATGAACAAAAATGAAAGCAGTAATGGCGCAATGGCAAGACTGGATAAAAGGCATTGCATCAAAGGGACGCTACAGTGGAACAAACAGGTTACTGAGCGAAGGAAAAACAGTAAAGCCTGGTAATGTTATTTCAGATGGACCATATGCAGAAGTAAAAGAAATTGTTGGCGGTTATCTAATTGTAAAAGCTGCGTCGCTGGATGAAGCAATGGAAATGGCGAAGTCCTGCCCAAATATGAACTATGGTGGTAACGTTGAAGTTAGAACTGTTATGTCAATTGATGCTGATCCGGGATCAAATACTTTTTTAAATGATAAATAAATAACGATCATGTCAGAATTTATTTTATTATTCAGGGGAGAAGATGCACATACAATCGGCCATTCTCCTGAAACCATGCAGGCACACATGCAACAATGGATGCAATGGATGGATGGGCTTCAGAAAGAAGGGAAATTTCTTGCTGCACAACCATTGATGCAAACGGGGAGAATACTTAAAGGGAATAAAAAAATAATGAGTGATGGTCCTTTCATGGAAGGAAAAGAAATGGTTGCAGGATACCTGTTATGCAAAGCAGATAACTATGATGAAGCCGTTGCAATTGCAAAAAATTGTCCCATACTTGAATTTGACGATGGATCGGTGGAAGTGAGGGAGATACAGGAAATTAAAATGTGAGAGAAGCAGGATGTCAGCAATCAGCAATCAGATTTCAGAGGTACCTAATTATAGAAAGTTATTATAAAAGGAAATAAAAAATTAAATCCTTAGCAGGATTTCAGAAATTCTAAAGGATAAAAAGTTATTTATCAAAAGGAAATAAAAATTATATTGTAAGCTGATAGCTGATTGCTGACATCTGATATCCAAACACGAAGCTTCATACAAAAGAACTTGACATCCTCTTACGATATCAACAAACTTACCGACCATCTCTTCCGGCATGAATCGGGAAAGATGGTTTCTATTTTAACAAAGATCTTTGGTATTCAAAATTTAGAGACGGCTGAAGATGTGGTACAACAAACATTTATTGATGCAATGAGTGTATGGAAACTCAAAGGCATTCCCTCAAATCCTTCTGGGTGGCTCTTCCGCGTTGCAAAAAATAAAGCCATTGATATTGTAAGAAGAAATAAACATTCTGTTCAGTACGATTTTTCTGATAGCGAAAGAATATTGCTTACATCAGAATACACGCTTGCAACTACGATGGAAAATTTGTGGAACACAGCATTGATCAAAGATGACCAGTTGCGCATGATGTTTACCTGTTGCCACCCCGGTATTTCACAGGAGAACCAGGTTACACTTATTTTAAAAACACTTTGTGGTTTCAGTACTGCAGAAATAGCAAAATCATTTCTTACTTCGGAAGATACCGTTTCAAAAAGATTATACAGGACAAAAGAATTTTTCAGGGAACACAAGATTCAATTTATTATTCCAACTGTTGATGAAATAAAAAGCAGGACTGAAACAGTATTGAATGCTATTTATCTTTTATTTAATGAAGGTTATAATTCTACTGAAAAAAAAGAACTGATTCGAGAGGACCTGATCGATGAAGCCATGTTGCTTGGAAAATTACTTACAGAGAACGAACTTACTCAATTGCCTGAAGTATATGCATTGATGGCGCTGATGTGTTTTCACTCTGCAAGAAGTGAGAGCCGCCTGACTGCAGAAGGAGAAATTATATTACTACCGTACCAGGATAGGGGCAAATGGAACCATGAACTTATCGTCAAAGGAAATGATTATATGAACCGTGCTGCTTTTGGCAATACTGTCAGCACGTATCACTTTGAAGCTGCAATTGCCTATGAGCATTGTGTTTCAGAAAGTTTTGATAAAACAAACTGGCAACTTATACTTAATTGGTATGAGTGTCTTTGTAATTTATCTTCATCACCCATTACTGCATTGAATAAAATAGTTGTGGTGATGCAGGTGCATGGCGCAGAAAAAGCATTGCAACAAATTGAACAGATCGCAGAAAAGAAAAAAATTGAATCCTTTTATCTTTACCATGCATTGCTTGGAGAAATTTATTCAAAATTAAATCATCCAATAAAAGCAAAGCAATATTTTGAAACGGCGATTCGCTTAACAAGATCCGAAGCTGAAAAGAAAATATTGCGAGAGAAGATAAACCCGGGGATGAATTAAGGGGATAGAAAATGGAAAGTCGTTTTTTTAATTATGCTTAGTTATTGCTGATGTATAAAATAAATTTTCAAAATACAAAGTACAATGTTCAATATTCAAAAAAATATTATATTGGTACATATATGAACATTGAGAATTGTACGTTGTATTTTTGAAAATTAAATTAAAGAGTTTGTAAAACATTTAAAAGCTTCATTAAAAAAAGCGCCTCTTTATGAGACGCTCTTTACCATACCTGCATTTTGCTTTAAAATCAAAACCTTCTTACTAATTTCTTTTTATTATTTCTTCCGTTACCCTCCATCCCGTCGCACCCATATAACCATACCTCACTTTAAATTCCTGTGCTACCGGATCATACGTATTATTGCATTGATCAGAATTTGGCCATTGGGGGGTATAACCAGGATTGCTGGAAGGAAGTCCTGATGTAAACATCGTGTAAGCGCCACCGGAAGCTCCTGGTGCAGCAGTAATCGTTACATTATTACTTGCATCAACATCAAAAACGGCAAAATAATTATTCGCACCCAGGTCACCCAATTCACACAATACCGAACTAGCAGTCAGCGTACTCAATGTTTTTGGGCGATCAATAATATCACGTGGCAAAGTTGGATGGTATACATATCCATTCGAAGTATAATCACCATCAAATGCGTTTTTTGCTTTGAGTTGTACCAGGTAATCTTTTTTTAATCCTATATCTCCATTACTTACGGAAGTAATGGTAAATCCCAAGGCATAATCATTTCCAACAAGTGCCGAAGGATCAACACTAAGTTTTACATTGTCTGTCCTTGCTGTTGATGTAAGTGTGTAATTGTGATTGGAAAATGTAAATACGGTTCCATCAGGAACTGTATAGTCAGTTCCATTTTCTGTATTGTAAGAATCAACCAGGCCCGGATTTAATTCAATGGTCACTTCTACATTTTGTGTTACATCAGAACGCGGAATGATTCTTAGTTCTGTAAGATCTTCCTCCTGCATACCACTGCTAACAACAATTGCGAGTGTATTGAGTGTCGATGAATCTCCATTGGTAAATTCTGTGAGCACCCTGCTTGTATTGTCATCAACTTTTAGTGCTTCATCTTTTAAGCAACCTGCAGAAAACAGCAGTGATAACAACAGTAGGAATAAAATATTTTTTCTCATGACATTTTATGTTTTAAGTATTAAGATTAATAACCTGGATTTTGAACCATATTAGGATTAGCACTGATCTCTGTTTCAGGAATTGGCCATGCCCACGCCCTGCTTGTATGAATCAATTCACAAATACTGCTTGGTGAATCTGCTTCTCCACAACGTTCAATGGGTGTTTTATCCCAGCGTTTAAGATCAAAAAAACGATGCCCTTCAAAAGCAAGCTCTTTTCTTCTTTCAAGTTTAATTGCATCGAGCAGGGCTGAACCAGATTCAGTACCATCAACAAATCCAATGATCCTGGCTGTTCTTAATGCATTCAGATCTGCAAGCGCATCGCTTTCATGTCCAAGTTGAAAATTTGCTTCTGCTCTTGTAAGATAAAATTCTGCAACACGAAAAACTTTCCAGTCAACAAAACCACCACCTACAGTTGTTGAGGCGGGGCTTTTCCCACGGTGCTTTATCACAGCAAGTCTTGCGTCGTGTCCAATGCCATTGAAGGTTCCTACTGTCGCGATATAAGTATCATGACGGACATCGTTAGACGCATCATATAATCCATCAATGCTAAGGGTAGGCCTGTACAATGATTTATTTCCTCTTGCATAGAAAACATTTTCATAAGGGGTGCCATCAGAAACACTTTGGAATTTTACTTTCCAGATAACTTCTTCTTCATTATTATCTGTCCAGATACCTGGAAAATCATTGATGTCAGCCAATGGTATTTCATTTATTAAAGTAGTTGAAGCATCTACAGCATCCTGCCACTGGCCTGCATATAAACTTGCACGTGCTTTTAAAGCGTATGCTGCGTTCAGCGATAATCTTGAATCATCACCTGTTGCTCCGGTGCCTGCATTGAAAGCTGCGATTGCATCACTGATGTCTAAGAAAATATTATCATAACAATCTTTAATCGTATTCCTTGTTGGTTTACCGGTTGCGTTATACTCTTTTACGTAAGCAACTCCCAATTCAGTTGAGTTTCTGTCGAAAGTAGGGGCGAAGTATCTCATAAGATCAAAATGTGCCATTGCTCTTATTGTAAGCGCTTGTGCCTTGATGTTATTTGCTCTTCCGTTATCTTCAGCACTCAGTGCATCAATATCTCTGAGGATAATATTCACCCCCGAGATCACATTATAACAATTGGCAAAAGTTATCTGCACATTCTGATCATCCGAGGTATAGGTCCATTCGCTTGCCTTGCGATAGTTTGGAAAATCTTCAAATGTTTCTACCAGGTCATCCGACATCATATCAGGTAATCCTGAAAATGAAGCGGGTTGAAGTGCGTCGGTAGAATTTATTGTCGGTATGGAATTAAAATATCCTGCTCCAAGAAACCTGTTATAGCTGCCGGTCAAAACAAAATCTGCCTGGTCCAGTGATGCAAGTGGTTTTGAACCATCCAATGAAAACTGTGGCTGAAGATCTATTTTCTTTGAACACGATGTTATGAAAATGAATGCCAGTAATGTAACAAGATGAATGTATTTAAAATTTATTTTTTTCATGATCTTCAATTTTTCAATGCGTTTAAAATATTTATTGGATTAAAATCCTAAGTTGATACCAAATGTTACTGTTTTTAATGTTGGATATACGGCTCCCAGGTGAACGGCCGGTTCGCCTGCAGGAAGTTCAGGATCATAACCGCGGTATTTTGTATACGTGTAAAGGTTCTGTCCCTGTGCAAATACTCTTACACTATTTATTTTCGCTTTGCCCAATAAACGTTTTGGTATTTCATAAGATAACCTGATGTTGCGCAGTCTCCAAAATCCTCCATTCTCCAGGAAATAATTTGTATTCGGTAACTGGTAATCGCTGTTGGCACCTGGGATATTGGTAATGTCCCCTGGATTTCTCCATTCATGCAGCAGGTCTTTTGATAATTCTGAAACGAGGTATGCAGGATTTTCAACGTTCTGCCTGTCATTATTGTATATCTGATTGCCGAGTGAATAGATCCAGAATATTTCAAGTTCAATTCCTTTGTAGTTGAAAGTATTTGTTATACCTCCATAGTAAGGAGCATCTGCTGTGCCGAAGAAGACCCTGTCACCAGGATCATAGGTTTGCGTTGTTCCTTTACCGTCTTTGGTATAATAAAGTGGGTTACCGGTAGCGGGATCAACGCCTGCATATTTAACGAGGAAAAAAGTTTCCGCTGGTTTACCAACCTTTAATGTTGTATTTCCAAACGTCACGGTGTCGGTACCGTTAGGTAAGGATAATACTGTATTTTTATTGTAAGTGAAATTGCCATCAACTGTCCATGTGAAATCTTTTGTTTTTACAGGTATGATTTTAAGGCCAATCTCAATGCCTTTATTTCCCAACGTGCCTGCATTAGAGAGCACACTTGTAAATCCGGTTGTTTGTGATAAGGGTGTAGCATAAAATAATTCTTTTGTTTTACTATTATAATATTCTATTGAACCGGTAATACGGTTTTTCAATATTCCATATTCAACACCGATATTTAGAGCAGCTTTTTGCTCCCATTGCAGGTTCGGGTTTCCGGGACTGCTAAGTGAAAGGCCTGGATTGCCAGAATAATTTACTTTACCAAATAAAGGTCTTGAGGCAAAATCGGCAATACCATCCTGGTTACCTACGGTACCATAACTTAATTTCAATTTTAAGAGACTGACCTTGTCTTTAAGTGAAGTAAAAAATTTTTCATCAGAAACAATCCAGGCTGCGCCAATATTATAAAAATTTGCGTACTTGTTGTTCACACCAAATCTTGAAGAACCATCTCTTCTGAACCCGGCATGTAAAAAATATTTATTTTGGTAGCCATAATCTGCTTCTCCAAAATATGATATTAATGCACTCCTGGTACCACTTCCACCAACAGAAGGAATAAAACCATTACCAGCACTTCCCGCTGTAATGGAAGATTCATTTCCAAATGGCAACAAAAGGCCATAGCCAGTAAATCCAAAACTTCTGAAATTCGTTTGTATAAATTCAGTGTATCCACTCACGCTAAGATCATTTGCTCCAAAACTTTTTTTATAGTTTAATGAAGTTGTACCAATAAGCCGCAGTGTTCGGTTAAAAGAGTGACCGAAACTTCCTGTGCCACCTACAGCCTGTATACCTGCAGTAGTTTTGGGA
This sequence comes from Ferruginibacter sp., assembly GCA_039934735.1. GTDB lineage: Bacteria > Bacteroidota > Bacteroidia > Chitinophagales > Chitinophagaceae > Ferruginibacter. The sequence continues at coordinate 7,528 of JBDTLP010000015.1, forward strand.
CTTACATAAGCCTGCCTTTCGTTTTGTGTATAATCCATACCCCAGTTTGTTCTTGCAGTAAGGTCTTTAATATGAGGGATCTTGTATTCTGCAAATACACTTCCAACGCCTTTCCATTGTAATGTAAAACTTTGATTTTCCAATAACTCCTGTAGCGGATTTGGTTGTGCATTGGCAGTATTGTCAACACTATAATTACCATCTTTATCATATGGAGTAACATAAGGAAGGCTCCATAATATTGCATTCAGCGGCGTACTGGTAACCTGGTCATTTTCCCTTGTATTTTGTAGTTTGGAATATCCGAAAGATGAATTGAATCCATATTTTAATCTTTCAGTTCCGGATTCTATATTCAACCTGCCTGTATAACGTTTAAGGCCAGTTGATCTTACAATACCTGTTTGATCGAAATAAGCAAGGGAAGTATAAAATCTTGTTTTCTCATTGCCACCAGAAGCACTTAATTGATGCGATTGCGTAATACCTGTATGAAAAAAAACATCTTCCCAGTTGGTATTGATCTTTGATAAACTATCAACGTCTCCAGGTGTCCAGTTATTAGGATTACCATGCTCTAACTCATAGCCAAGTTTTTCTGATGAGTTCATTAATTTTAATTTAGAACCCGGCCATTTGCTTTCGCCATATTGGAAATCGTAATTAAATTTCGTTGGCCCCACACGGCCTTTCTTGGTTGTGATAACGATTACACCTCCCGCTGCTCTTGAACCATAAATAGAAGCCGAAGCTGCATCTTTTAAAATACTAATCGTTTCAAAATCACCCTGGTTCAGCGTTGCAAAATCTGCGCCTGTTACTTCTACACCATCAACTATATACAATGGCGTAGTAGATCCATTAAGAGAATTTCTTCCCCGTATAAGTACATCAGCATTAGATCCAGGCTGCCCTGTTCCGGTTTTTACAAAGACACCGGCAGATTGTCCCTGCAATAACTGGTCAAATGAAGCGATCGGTTGTGTACGGATATCATCCATCACAACTGTGCCGATTGAACCGGATGAACTTCTTTTTGATCTGTTTCCATATCCTGTAATGACTACTTCAGTTAATGACCGGTTTTTTCCTGCAGTCATTTTTACATTGATTGCATCTGTGCCAACTGTCGTTTCAATATCATTGTAACCAATGTATGAAAGGATCACTGACTGGGTATTATTCGGAACAGAGATTGCAAAATTACCCTGTGCATCACTGGTGCCAAGAGCTTTTCCACTTTTGAGACTTATGGTAACTCCAGGTAAAGCTGTTCCTCCCTTTTCATCAGAGACTTTTCCTGAAATGATCTTCTGTGCTGATGCCAGAAAAAATCCGGTAACGGTTAACATTACCAGTAGTACAATTTTTTTCATAATACAATTGATTTACGTGTTCAATTAGTTGACAAGGAAATTGAAAGAAATGTTTCAACAGATGAGATGTTATTGACTGAAGCGTGAATATTGGATGTTGAAGTCGGCAATGGGTGAATGAGTGAATAGGTGAATGAGTGAATGAACTCTTCTATAATTAATCTATTGACTTATTCACCTATTCACTCATTCACTTTAGCAAAGTTTCTTAGGGATATTAAAATCTCATTGCTTTCACCATTCACTAGAAAAGGGCTCCCTGTAGAAACAGGGGGCGTTGTGCGTATACCAAAATCGCACATGAGAAGTCTTGAATATAGTTGGGGTAATATTTTATTATAATAATAAAAGTAATAGATATTATTATTTATTCCGGATTGATATTACTGAAGCGTGCGACTTAATATATTAAACATTAATTTTTACGACTGATGTAGCGTTTACAGCTTTTTGAAAAGCTGTAAAACGGCTACCTCAATGATTTATGCTTCGGATATCCATTTGCGAAAGTAAGGAGCAGTTATCTGGCTAATAATAATGGAATGATTTTTTTCAGATACATGCAGGTCAACCTGCAGTTTTACTTTGTCGTATGCTTTATAACATTTTACAAAATTGAGATTGATGATGTATTGCCTGTTTGCCCTGAAAAAAAGTGAATTGTCCAATGCTTCTTCAAGCTCATTAAGGGTTTTGTCAACAATGAATTTCTTTTCATTTTTATCAATCAGGTAAACGATTTTGGTTTCAGTATAAAACATAACGATGTCTTCGAGCCTGATGGATAAATTCTCAATTCCTTTTTTAACGATAAGCCTCGTTTTTTTCTTTGGGCTGGTAAGGTCGAGTAAATTTTTAAGCGATTTATTTTGATTACTGAAGTGATGCTCAAACATTTTATATTTTAATATTGCTTTGTGAAGTTCTTCTTTTTCTATTGGTTTCAACAGGTAATCAATGCCATTGCTTTCAAAAGCATATAGCATGAATTTATCGAAACCTGTAATGAAGATCACTGGAATGTCAATACCCGTTTCCCGAAAAATATCGAATGATAAACCATCAGATAATTGCACATCTGATAAAATAATGTCTATGGTGTGCTGTTCCCTGAAGTATTCTATGCTTTCTTTTACCGTTGCCAATACAGCCATTATATTTATTTCAAATGGCAATTCGTTTAATACGTTCAGCAGTTTATCCTGCGAACATTTTTCATCTTCTATAATAACTATGTTCATCATGGTTGTTTTTTAGGTTTTAATTACAGGTAATTTCACTGTAAACCTGTTGTTTGATTTTTCGCTGATAATATGCTTTTTAGCTGTTATCAAATATTGTGCATTGAGGTTTCTTAGGCCAATCCTGGTTGATTCAGCAGGGGAGGCTCTTGGCATGATTGTATTCTGAATAACCATATGTTTGTCTTCAATAAAAATGGAAATATATAAAGGGTGCTCACTGGTAAACTGGTTGTGTTTTATTGCATTCTCAACCAATATCTGAAGGGCACATGGAATTATAAAAATATTTGAAAGATCTTCTTTGTCAATATTAAAGACGAGTTGTAATTTATTTTCATGACGTATCTGTAATAAAAAGAAATAGCTTTTTATAAATTCAATTTCATTTTCTACTGTAACCAGTTCTTTGTTTTTGTTGATCAGAAAATATTTGTATACTTCAGCCAATTTCTGGTTGAAGGTTGTTGCTTTTGAAGCGTCTTGTACAATAAGTTGAGATAACGTATTTAATGAATTGAAAATAAAATGCGGATCCAGTTCATTTCTTAATGCGATCATTTCAGCCTGGCTTAATTCCTGGTCCAGTTGATCAACAATTTTATTATCAATCTCTCTTTCCTTACTTAGATACAAAATTTCATACACAAGTGTAAAAACAATTACAGCCAAAACAGAAGAAATAATAAATTTATTTATGGCTGACCAATAAAATTCCTCTCTGGAAAACCGCATCCAAAAAAGACATAGAATGCAAGCAATGGCACTTCCATATAATCCTGAGATAACAGAAATGGATAATAATTTTGAAAATGGTTTTTGATTTACTGTATACAAGTTTCTAAGTTTTATATGTATCCATTGGCAACCTGCCCAGATTGCATAAGAAGTAAATACAAAATATAAATATGCACCTGTTATTTCTACTGTATTGTATTTATGATAAGTGATAATGCCAGACAGGTATGCAATGCCAATGCCCAGCAATGGTATAAATAACAATCGCATTATTTGATCCCTTATCATAACATTTATTTTTCGCTGTGAGTTTGTCACGATTATGTCATAAGTGCCCGGTAACCTCACTGCTAAACCCAAAGAGCAAGTAACATATTGCTTATTTGCTTTACTATATATACTTAATGACATGGTATTTAAATAATTCGCTGCGTTCATAACAATAACAGTTGTTATAAAATGATTAGTGGTTTTTAAATCACTCGAATGGTAAACAATAAAAATCGTGAATGTTTATTTTTTACATGGTGAATACGTTTTTTTATTTGCAAGGGATGCAACACGAACATTAATTATTTTTTTGAATTATAATAAAACAATCTTTTATTTTTTTTCAGCCATTGATTTTAATATTTCATCAGTTGCTTTTCATGTCCCGGTAAGTTAGTGCTAACAACAAAACAGCATTCCGCCAAATTGCGTGTCATGATTTATGTTAACACTATTTCACATTCATATTTCTCATTCCTAAAATTTAAAATGATGATTGTTGTTTTACCCAAACTCAGGCGGATACAAAAAGGTTTTTTTTGTATTGCTATTATGCTGGCCTTTTTACCCGGCATTGCTTTTTCTCAAACAAAAAATATTTCCGGTAAGATTACAGATGCGAACGGAACTCCTTTAGCAAATGTATCGGTAGTGATAAAAGGAACAACAGTTGGTACGACTACTGCAACTGATGGAACTTATTCATTTTCGGCACCTGCTAATGCAAAGCAAATTGAATTCAGTATCCTGGGTTTTGAAACGCAGGAGTTTGTTATTAACGGGAGAGCAAAGTTTTCAACTGCGCTTGTGGCGAGTTCAAAATTACTTGAACAGGTTGTTGTAACGGGAATCAGTAAAACTAAAAAATCTGAATATGCAGGCGCATCTTCAAAAGTATCAGAACGTGATATGAAGAATGTTCCTGTAGCATCTTTCGACCAGGTGCTACAGGGAAAAGTGCCTGGTTTGACGGTATTAAGTTCGAGTGGGGCACCGGGCACGAGTGCAAGTATTTTCATTCGTGGACAAGGCTCTATTCAGGGACAGGTATCACCATTGTTTATTGTAGATGGTATCCCTGTGGAACAAGGTGTTTTCCAGGGGATGAATTCAAACGATTTTCAATCGATTGATATTTTAAGAGATGCTTCTGCGGCTGCATTGTATGGCTCACGTGGATCTTCCGGTGTTATTGTTGTAACAACAAAAAGAGGTGCATCAGGTAAAGTGAGAATGACTTTCTCACACCAAACGGGGATTAAAGACAAACCAAGTTTTCCCTATCGCCCCATGAATACTACTGAACTTTTAAAAACGCAGGAAGATTATGGAAAAATTATTGGGCCGTCAGCAAGCACACCTGTTTTACCTGGATATTATTATTCGCATAGTAATCCACGTTATGGAACGCTTACGGATGAAGGGAAGGCAGCAAGCGATCATGCTTATGATTCTATCTCTAAAATAAATACCAACTGGATTGACGAAATTTTCAGAAGGGGGATTTTCCAAAACACGCAATTAACATTTTCCGGAGGTACCGGGAAAACAAGAATTTATAGCAGTGTCGCTTTATATCATGAAGAAGGAATTACTGCACGTTCAGATTTGAGAAGAGTGACCGTAAGAAACAACCTGGATTATAGTGATGATAAATTTACGTTCGCTGTTTCTTTGAACATCGGTTATACGAAAAGGAATTTTATAGAGAGTGCCGCTTTTAATACCAGCAACCCCTTCTCCATTGCTACTTTGAGTGCACCATATGCTAAGGTTACTAATACAGATGGATCCTATACAACAGGAACGGGTACACTATATCTAGGTGCCAACCAGCTGGATATAACCAGCTATGATCAGAATTACAGCGACCAGCTAAAAGGTACACTTGGATTCACATTAGAATACAAATTATCAAAGAACCTTTCCGCCGCTTTAACTACTGGTGTTGATTTCAGGGAAACACAGGGAACCGTTTATGGAAGCCCGCTGGCATATCAAAGATTGAGTTCTACTACAATAACAACTCATTCAGGATCACAAACAGAAAGCTTAACAAGATTTGTAACACCAACGGTAAGGCCATCAATAACATTTCGCAAAACATTTTCCGGAAAACATGATATTGAAATAACTGCATTAACTGAATATATAAGACAAGTAAATAAAGCGATCACTGCTTTAGGTTTTGGTGTAGATCCAAAGCGTCCTAATTCTATTGCTGCTATTACACAGGGAAATGGTGATAATAAGTTATTTGCACAAATCGGTGGCGGTAAATCGGAAAATACATTAACATCAGGATTGATAATGGGAAGATATACATTTAATAAAAAATATTCATTTACCGGTTCTTATCGCCAGGATGCTTCGTCTAAGCTTCCCAGTGATACAAGGTGGATAGGTTTTTATTCTATAGGCGGTATATGGGAATTGTCCAGGGAGAATTTTATTAGAAGTGTTCGTGCAATTAACTCACTTAGGTTAAGAGCGAGTTATGGAAGTTCTGGTAATGCTGATAATATTCCCGGTGGTGATTATCCTTACCAGGCTTCTTATACCGGGGGACAATATGGTGCTTTGAAAACGATTGAAGCATTGACTCCAGGCAATCCTAATTTCAAATGGGAGACAACCTATATTACAAACATTGGTGTTGATTTCGAACTTTTGAACAGGAGACTTTATGGTAATGTGGATGTTTATAATAAGGTTACCAAAGATCTTTTTGTGCAAAAAACATTATCTGCAACTGCAGGTTTTGGCAATGGTGCTTCGCTTGATGTTAATGGTGGAAAATTATCAAACAGGGGTGTTGAATTTGTTATCAACGGAGATGTGATCAGGAACAAAAACCTGACATGGACAATTTTTGCCAACGGATCATACAATAAAAATAAAGTGGTGAGCCTTGGCGGAGAAACTTCTTATGAGCAGGGAACTGAATTGATCACAGTTGGTATGCCGTTAGGTTCTCATTATACTGTTGAATGGGCAGGTGTAGACGCTGCTACCGGACAGCCACTTTACTATGACAAAAATGGTAAGATCACAAATGTTTATAATGCTGATAATGCTGTTCAGAAATTTGGCACATGGGATGCTCCATGGAAAGGCGGATTTGGAACCAATATCCGTTACAAAGGTTTTGATCTCTCTTTATTATTTAGCTGGCAGCGTGGAGGTAAGAAGGATGATAATCTTGAATTCTTTACGCAAAATCCTGCACAATTCTTAGGTGTTGGATACAATCAATCTTCAGATCTGAATTTCTGGAAACAACCTGGTGATATTGCAACTTCACCGAGCCCTATTTATGCAACTAATTTTTCTTCTAAAAGCATTCATGATGCTTCATTCCTTCGTCTAAGAGACCTTTCAATTGGATATAATTTTCCAAAAGGAATTAGCAAGTCTAAATTAGTTTCTAACATGAGGGTTTATTTACAGGGGAATAATTTATTTATCTGGACAAAATGGAGAGGTATGGATCCAGAAGCTGGTGGCGTTAATATCAACCTGAGTGAATACCCAAATCCAAGAACGCTTACTGCCGGACTTGAAATTACTTTTTAAGAAATCAATAAATAATTGTTATGAAATATAAAATAAAATATTCTTTTTTTGTTCTTATCGTTTTTACACTGTTTAGCAGTTGTAAAAAAGATCTTAACCTGCAACCAATAGATTCATTCAGCGATGCAAATGCTTTTCTCTCATTGGATGATGTACAGTTGGGTGTAAATGGCGCTTATGGCCGCTATGGCACTTATGCAAATGATATGTATGTAAATGCATTGATCTCTGATGAATCCAAATTAGGCGCTGATAATGCAGGGCAGGGAGCTTTTAGTTATCGTTGGCAATATAGTTCTGATGCATCTTCTGGCGGTGATGTTATCGAAGCGTTTGGGGGATACTATGCAGTCATTGATCAGGTAAATCGTGTACTGCCCTTCGCCATGACCGCTAGTGTGAAAGCAGGGGAAGAAGAAAGACGTAATCAATTAAAGGGACAGCTACTTGCTTTAAGAGCTTTGGGACATTTTGGTTTGCTACAAGCTTACTGCAAAAATTATGATCCATCGGATCCTCTAGGCGTTCCGGTATTATTGAAATCAGATCCATTGGGGAAACCTGCAAGAAATTCTATGGGTGAAGTAATGGCAAGTATTGAAAGTGACCTGGATAGTGCAAAGACGTTATTGCAATCTACGAGTGTTTCAGCGTTTTCTGATACTGTTATAAATTCAATAAATATTGCAGCTTACCAGGCACGTATTGCATTGTATAGGAGAGATTATGATGCAGCTATAACTTATAGTACAGAAGTGATTAATTCAGGCGTAAAACCATTGGTAAGCGGAAGTGATTTCCAGGGTATCTGGACAGATGCCAATGCAAATGAAACGTTGTTTAGGATCAAGTTTCTGACTAGTAGCGCTATCGGTTCTTTGTGGACTACAACCGGTGGGCAGGTATATGTAGCACCTTCAGATAAATTGACAGCCAGTTATGATGCAGCTGATATAAGAAAGAATAGTTACATAGCAACTAACCCTGGTGGTAACCGTTATGTAAATAAATTTTTCCAATCTTCAAGAGGCGGAAGGGTAGTAGATATCAAAGCGTGCAGGATTTCTGAAATGTACCTCGTGCGTGCAGAAGCATATGCAAAAAGATCAAACCCTGATCTTGCTGCAGGAGCTACAGATCTTAATACCTTAAGAGCAAGCAGGATAACCGGTTATACGGATGAAAATTTTGTATCAGCTACTGGCCTTATTGATGCAATACTGCAGGAGAGATTTAAAGAACTTGCATTCGAAGGGTTTAGACTTTTTGATTTAAAAAGAAATAACCTGCCAGTAGAAAGACTTGCAGCAGATGCCAGCCCGGCATGGCAGACACTACCGGCTTCAAGCAATTTATTTGTATTCCCAATACCAAGAACGGAGACCAATGCCAATCCAAACATGGTACAGAATTCCGGGTATTAAAAATTAATTGAGAAACAATATGCTCACTATCATTAAAACTTTAAAGTATGAAATTAATAAGCCGAATATTTTTACCCATAATCATTGCCGTTAGTTTATTACTATCCGGTTGTGATAAAACCAAACCATATGATACGACTATCCCGGAGGCAGTTGTTCATTTTGATGGAGATGCTACACAAATTTACTTGGTAATAATTGATCCTGCGCCAGTATATAATATTGTAGTTGGAACATCTGATGTATCTAAGTCGGATAGGATAGTTACTTATCATGTAAGTTCTCCAAGTGGCGCAATAGAAGGAACGCATTATACAATTGATCATAGTGGTACACTTACTATTCCTGCAGGTAAGGCTGAAGCGACTATTGATATCCGTGCAATCTTTACTGAATATGCAGGAGGAAGAAGAGATACACTTATTTTTAGTTTAGCTGCTCCCTCAATTAATGCGGCTCCCTTTATGGATACAGTCAAGGTGATTCTGAAAGGGCCTACTGGCTGTGTGGAGGATATCGTGGACGTAAACGGTATGCTTGGAGATTATGCCAATACAATTGAAACGCTCGGCACCAATGCACCTTACGGACCTTACACAACTTCCATTTCCTCAGTAGTTCAAACGAGTGCCAGCACAGCTACAATCGTTGTTGAAAATCTTTTCGATGATGGATGGGGACCCATTACTTTTTTACTTGACTGGACTGATGCAAACAACAGGACATGTATTGTTGTGCCCCAGGATGCTATTCCAGGCAGTGAAGCAGGTCATATAAATGCAACTTATACAGGAATGACAGTTGCAGAGCGTGTGCCTACTGCAGCCTTGTCTGCTACGCCAGGAACCTATTCTTATTGTGATGGCACATTTAAATTGAAAATGCAACTAGGCGTTACCGGGGTTGGTTGGTTTAATGCTCTTTATACAGTAAACATGGCAAGATAAATGTTGTTTCTATAGCGTGTATTTCATGAACGGGTCGCCGGGATTCTTCCAGGTGGCCCGTTCTCTTTAAGGAGATTAAAAATTAAGAATTAAAAATTAATTTCTACAAGAATAATAAAGTGGTTTACTTAATTGGAACTCATAATTTTTAATTCCTGAATAAACTAACTAATTATTTAGAATCCTGGCTATCTCCGTTATCCTTGCCAAATGATGATCATCATGGTCGGCTACAAAAATGAAAAGGTCCATGGTCCGCATTGGCTTATTAAGTCTTGGATGTAGGGCGGATTTGAATATAATGCTGTCGTCTATTTTATCAAGTTGTGAAATTGTTTTGACTCTTACTTTTATAAAATCTTTTAAAAGATCATCGATTGATCTATTGTTATAATCCTCCATTTCCGTTTTTGTGTTCTGCAGATCAGCAGCACGCATTACTTTTTGTCCTATTATAATATCTTCAAGCCTCATCTGCCATAATGATTCCAGGTCAGTAAGGTGACCAATATTTTGTTTAATACTCCAGCTGTCATCTAATCTTACAGCCAGCAATTCGATTGGTATTGATTTGAATTTTTCCTCAAGCCGAATAGGAGTTCCCTGCAACCTTTCAATAATAGATGGGAAAATGTTTTGCGTAATATTAAATTCGAAATTTCTTTCAAACCAGTTTACCTGTTTCATTTTTTATATTTTTTTTGCGTCGGATTTTAATTGCAGCAGATGATTGGCACTTCATGCGAGGATGATTTGAAAATGAGTTAATTTGAAGATTTGAAAATGAAAGACAAATTCTCCAATCTTTGTGCTGACGACACTGACCGCGGGATCAATCAGCTCATTTTATTTCCATGGTTGGTGTCCTCACCAACCATCACTGCATTTGATTAGTGGTTGGTGAAGACACAAGGGGAAACAAATCAACTCATTTTCAAATCTTCAAATTTTCAAATCATTATCCATTGACAATAAAATTCCACGCATGTATATCTGCGTCTATACCTGAGCGTACTTTTTCAAGTTGCTGTTTTATTTTTGCTGATATACTGTCATTGCCATATTTCGGTAACTGAAGATCAATGTCATTGATGCGAATTGTTTTTATGGGAGCAACAACAGCAGCGGTTCCAGCGCCAAATGCTTCAGTGATTGTACCATATTGAAAAGCAGTTTCCAGTTCAGCGACTGATACCTGTCTTTCTTCCGTTTTATAACCAAGATCTGCAGCAATAGTAAGCAATGAATCTCTTGTGACTCCATCGAGAATTGAATCAGAGATTGGGGGAGTGAGCAATATGTTGTTGATCACAAACATTACATTCATCATTCCTGATTCTTCAATGTATTTATGTTCAGTAGAGTCTGTCCATAATACCTGGTCGAATCCTTCTTCCTTTGCTATTTTTGTTGGATAAAATGACGCACCGTAATTGCCGCCACATTTTGCATATCCCGTTCCTCCCTTTGCTGCTCTTACATATTCGCTTTCTACTTTTACTTTAATAGGATCAGCATATAAAGATGGCACAGGGCCGGAGAAAATAATAAAACGATATTCATCAGACACTTTAACGCCGAATCTTTCTTCACTGGCGAACATAAATGGACGGATGTATAGTGCAGTACCCGGTTCTGAAGGAACCCATGCTTTATCAAGTTCGATGAGCTGCATCATTCCTTCCACAAAAATTTCTTTTGGAATTACAGTCATGCACATACGCTGCAATGACCTTACAAAACGATCGTAGTGTTTATCCATCCTGAAAATATTAATACGGCCATCCTTCATGCGAAATGCCTTCATTCCTTCAAATACGGTTTGCCCATAATGCAAAGCAAGCGCAGCAGGGCTTAATGAAAGATTGCTGTACGGCAATATCTGTGGCGATTTCCATTCTCCATTTGCATAATCACATACCAGCATGTGGTCTGAAATGTATTTACCAAATTCAAGGTTAGCAAAATCAACCTCATTGATTTTTGAGTGCTTTGTTTTAACGACAGGAATGGTTGTACTGAGTTCCATATTTTATATTTTAAAAGTGTACGTTATAAATAGTTCAATTTTATTCATGTTGCATCAGCATGGGTACAAGTTCAATTACCATCTTCACATTTGCTCTCTCATAAACGCCATTTTCTACAGGTAAATGTTTAAATCCTAATTTCTCATACAGTTTAATGGCGCCTGCATTTTTTGTATTTGAATAAAGAATGATTGATGTAGCACCTAGTTCTTTGCCTTTTTCAAAACTTGCATAACTCAATGCTTCTGCAATTCCTTTGCGCCTGTAATTTTCATCCACTGCCATCTTGGTAAATTCGTAAACAGTATTGTCTACTTTACGAAGTGCAACAGTTCCTGCAACTTCACCATCATACAGTGCCATGAGGATTGCTCCACCAGCCTGTAAGATGGCAGTTTCAGGATGCTGCAAAACAAATTCATCGACCGGTTCCATAACAAAAAGTGCTTCGATCCATTGCCGGTTGAACTTTTCAAAATAAGGCTGGTATTTTTTTTCAAAGGGTACAATAGATATATGATTCATGGCTATACTTTTATGATCGTTGAACAACTGTTCAAAAAATGATTTTACAAAATTTGTCATTTTTTTTTGAAAAAAACAGATTCAGATTTAGTAATTTTGACTAGATCAGATTTCTTAAACGTTTAAAGCGTTTAATAAGTTTAAAAGGTTGCTGATCTTTTTAAACGGGTTAAACGGCTTAAACCATTTAAACGAAAACAATGAAAAAAAATCAATTTAATTCTGATGATCATTTATACTTACAGGTTGCAGATGGCCTGGAAAAAATGATAGCTGAAGAAGTATTGCGTATTGGTGATAAGCTTCCATCTGTTCGTGTTTTAAGTGAGGAATATGGCATTAGCATGGGAACTGCTTTCCAGGCATATTATCATTTGGAAGGAAGAGGATTGATTGAGTCAAGGCCCAAGTCTGGTTATTACGTTCGCTTCAATTACCAACGTTTCCCACAATTGCCAAGTATGACACCTCCTGATGCATTATCCCATGACGTTAGTGTGAAAGAAATGATCGCATCTATTTATCGCGATATTGTTTCTCCAGATGTAATTAATCTTGCCTTGGCGGTTCCTGATCCATCTTTATTACCGACTGCCAAAATAAATAAATCTGTTATTTATGCATTGCGCCATACCAAAGATCATTGTATCAATTATGAGAATACGCAGGGTAATGCTGAACTCCGGCAGCAGGTAGCAAAACTTGCCTTCAACTGGGGAGGTAAAATACAGGCGGATGAGATCGTAATCACTTCAGGATGTCTTGATGCAATGACCCTTTGTTTAAAAGCCGTAACAAATGATGGTGATACCGTGGCTGTTGAGGCACCCAATTATTTTGGTATCTACCAGGCGATCGAAAGTATCGGATTAAAAGTAGTTGAAGTTCCATCAGATCCTGTTTTAGGACTAGACCTTGCGAGTGTTGAAAAAGCAATAAAGAAATTTCGTGTAAAGGCGGTCGTTACTGTTCCTAATTTTAATAATCCACTTGGCAGTTGCATGCCGGATGAAAATAAAAAGAAGTTGGTTGACATGATCACAAAATACAATGTGCCATTAATAGAAGATGATATTTATGGAGAATTATATTTTGGAAAGAGCCGCCCAAAGACCTGCAAATATTATGATACAAAAGGTTTGGTGATGCATTGTTCATCGCTTTCAAAATCGCTTGCGCCTGGTTATAGAATTGGCTGGACAATACCGGGTAAATATTTTGATAAGGTAAAACATCTTAAACGTATTCAAAATATCAGTAGCCCAACACTTACCCAGGCAGCGATAGCACATTACCTGAAGCATGGCCGTTATGAATATCATTTAAAAACACTTCGCAAAGCATTGCATACACAAAGTCTTCGTTATGTACAGGCGATCATAAAATATTTTCCGGAAGATACAAAAGTATCCAGGCCTCATGGAGGTTTCAGTTTATGGGTTCAGTTAAATAAAAAAGTAGATTCATTTAAGTTGCGAACAGAAGCCATTAAGCAAAACATATCAATTGTACCAGGCAAAATATTTTCGGCAGGAAGTAATTATGCTCATTGCCTTCGTATAAGTTTTGGAAAACCATGGAATGATGATGTGGATTATGGGATCATGATTTTAGGTAAGCTGATCAAGAAAATGATATAGGCAATCTTGCATATTGGTAAAATTCAGTCAGTGCAAAACCCATTTATGAATGGTTTTTACCAGCCATCATATATTGTGCACGTGCGTTTGTGAATAGTTTTATTTTCATCGGCTAAAATTTAATCATGAAATATTTTTGTGTGTTACTCATGTTGACAGGGGCAGGTTCTATTGCGAATGCTCAAAGCTCTTTATACATGCCAAGGGATGTTAAGCAGGCATATACCAATGGAACGAGATCCATGGATGGAAGACCAGGGAAAAATTACTGGCAAAATCACGGGCGATATATTATCACGTTAACGGCTATGCCGCCGGATAGAAACATTAAAGGAAGTGAATCCATCACTTACTTTAATAATAGTACAGATACAATAAGAAACCCCGGCATCAAACTTTTTTTAAATATTCATAAACCCGGAGCACCACGTGATCAACCAGCGCAACCTGATTATTTAACTTCAGGAGTGCATATAGACGCCTATTCGGTTAATGGAAAAAAAATGACATGGCGTGATAACCCTTACTCAATTACCAACCAAACTATTCGTTTACAAAAGCCTTTGGCGCCACATGATTCTATACAATTATCTTTTGACTGGCATTATGAAATCTCATTGCAAAGTGGCCGTGAAGGCATGATAGATTCTACTACTTATTTTCTTGCTTATTTTTATCCACGTGTTGCAGTGTTTGATGATTATGCAGGATGGGATCGTATGACTTTTACTGATGGAAAAGAATTTTATAGTGATTTCAATGATTACACCGTAAATATAAACGCACCAAAAAATTATATTGTTTGGGGAACAGGAACATTGCACAATGTTGATGCATTGTTGCAACCAGAATTTGCAGATCGTTTTAAACGATCACTTACCAGTGATGATATCATTCATGTAGCAACGAAAGAAGAACTGGCTGCGAAAAAAGTTACAACACAAAATGAAATGAACAGCTGGCAGTTTACTGCAAATGATATTCCTGATATGGCATTTGGTATGAGTGATCATTTTGTATGGGATGCGGGAAGTGTTATTGTTGATAACAAGACAAAACGAAGAGCAAGTGTACAGGCAGCATACAATGATTCTGCAAAAGATTACAGGAGAATGGTTGAGTATGCAAAGCATTCATTGAATTGGTTTTCGAATAACTGGCCCGGTATTCCTTATCCTTATGAAAAAACAACAATCTTTCATGGTTACGCAGGAATGGAATATCCAATGATGGCGAATGATGAGACTTATGGAGATTCGATCATTTCACGTTTTGTAGCAGAGCATGAAATTGCACATACCTATATGCCTTTTTATATGGGCATCAATGAAACCCGTTATGGTTTTATGGATGAAGGATGGGCAACTACTTTTGAGATATTAATTGGTAGTGCTGATCTAGGAATAGAGAAAGCAGAAAATTTCTATAAACAATTTCGTGTTGAAAATTGGATAACAGATCCTTCACAAGAAGAGGATATTCCAATCATTACACCAGGAAATAATTTTAATGGGCCGGGTTTGGGAAATAATGAATACGGAAAGGCTTCCCTCGGATATCTTGCTATGAAAGATTTATTAGGAGATGAATTGTTTAAAAAATGTTTGCATGAATACATGGAGCGCTGGCATAGCAAACATCCGATTCCCTGGGATTTCTTTTATACGTTCAATGATAAATCAGGAAAAGACCTTAACTGGTTTTGGAATAGTTGGTACTTTAGTAATAATTATATTGATCTTTCAATTACAAATGCTGTAAAAAAGAATAACGGTTACGCTATAAGCATCGAAAATATTGGCGGCATGCCAGCACCTGTGAACATAGTTGTTATTTATGCAGATGGAACAAATGATAGCTTTCATCAAACGCCTTCTATCTGGGAGAAGGATATTAAAAAATCAACTGTAAATATTACTACAAAAAAAGAAGTAAAATCAATTGCTCTTGATGGAGGAATTTTTATGGATGCAGATGAAGGTAATAATAAGTGGGAGGCGAAGGGGAAAGGTTGATAGCGTATATAAAGTAAATAGAGTTGATAAATAAAAGAAGCCTTCTAATTTAGAAGGCTTCTTTTATTTTGAAACTGTATTTTAATTATTTTATTAATAAGGTAAGATGACTGTTCTTACAACGCCATTATTGCCAGTCCATACGAGTTTGAAATAATAAGTTTCACCAGCGCCTGGACATGATGTTGGTAATCCTTGTGCATCAAGACCAAATGTTACAACAACATCTGCGGCTAATCTGTCATGTTTTACCTGGCCGCTTACTAATCTGAAATCACAATCCTGGCGCACGATCATTGGAGATGAGATCTCAGTCACAAAATCATTTCCAAAACGATTAGTGCCCCATTCTGAAATATCTGTAAGCGTTCCATCAGTGTGCGTACCAGTGGTTGTTATTACGATACCATTGTTATAGCTGAATACTCTTTGTTTAGATACATTCCATACTCTCTGTGAACCATTGTCAAAAGTTATGGTGAGACCAGTGCTTGTTGTTGCAATATTATGTGTGATGGTAGTTGTAGAAGTGCCAAGGTTCTCAACAAGTCCACCAGAAACATTGGTAATTGTTTTGGTTCCATTGATCGTAATACTTTTGCCATCTCTTAGCCTTGTGATCTTTAAGTTTTGTACGTCAATGGTTAAAACTGCACCAGCATCACGCCAATGTGTACCTGCTGGCATGGATAGTACGACAACACCAACCCTTGTATGATTTCCTCCACAATTTGCCCCATTGTAAGTAATGGTAACCGTTCTTGGATTACTTAGGGAATCTACAACTGCTGTAGCATTGCAGGTTAGATTTGTTAACCTGCCGGTTAAAGATGGATGGTCACTGAGAACATTGTTTGCATCATCTGCAACCTCGTCAACCGCATCTGAAATGCGGGCCTGGTCATCGGATTGGGAAGAAAGTTCAGATGTATAATCTGAATTACTTGTGCTGCTGTCTTTGTCTTTTTTACAGCTTGAAAAACTAACTGCTATTAAAGCGATAGCAGCTATCAATAAGCGAAATTGTGCTTTCATAATATTTAACATTTTAAGTGTGCGCTTATAGATACCACACTTTCACTAAAGTTTAATTTGTAATAATTTTTTATTTCTATCAAATGTTAGCCTTTATTTTAATGTTTCTCTTTCTGGATTTTTAAAGGAAAATAATTGTAATATCTTAAGAATAAAAGATATAAATCCCACGAATTAAATTAAAAACAATGTTGAACAATTAACGAAATATCAATTAAGTTTATATAACAATTATAGAAATGACAAAATCAGAAATTAATTTTTTAGAAGGACCGCAGAGTCGCTGGAAGGAATTCAAATTTGCCGTCAGTGTATTTTTTGAATTTGTTAAAGGCTTCAGGGCGCTTCATTTTGTTGGTCCTTGTGTAACAGTATTCGGTTCTGCCAGGTTTAAAGAAGATCATATATATTATAAGCAAACGCAGGAACTGGCTGGTGAAATTGCAAAACTTGGTTTTGCCATCATGACTGGCGGCGGACCAGGTGTAATGGAAGCTGCCAATCGCGGTGCCAGAGAAGTGGGAGGCAGAAGTGTTGGATGTAATATCGTTTTACCACATGAGCAAATGCATAATCGATATTTAGATAAATGGGTGAACATAAAATATTTCTTTGTAAGAAAAAGTATGCTCATAAAATATTCTTATGCTTTTGTTGTTATGCCAGGTGGCTTTGGAACTTTGGATGAATATTTTGAAGCACTGACATTGATTCAAACAAAAATGCTACAACAGTTTCCAATCATTATTTTTGATAAAACATTTCATAAAGATGTTATTCATCATATTGAAATGATGAAAGCAAAGGCAACGATCTCTCCTGAAGATCTGAAGCTTTGTCTTTTTACAGATTCTGTTGAAGAAGCGGTGAAACATATCCAGGATAATGCGATCGATAAATTTGGACTAAAGCCTGCAGCGAAAAAACATCCGGCCTGGTGGCTTTTTGAAAAAAAATATTGAAGCGTGTATATGTGAATGAGTCAATATGTGAATTTAAAAGTGCAACCATTCAGCGATTGTAGTTCGCCAGATGAGAATGACAACGCCTGCAATTGCTACTAAAACGCCCGCTATAGCATGCTTGGTTATTTTTTCTTTATAAACAAAATGTGCAATAAGTAAAGCCATTACAGGTACCAATGCAAAAATCGTTTGTGCCACCGCAACATTAATGTATTGAATAGATGTTAATGAAAAACTTACACCAAGTACAGGCCCAAAAATAATCCCAATTAAAATAGTGCCTTTAATATTCAATGGTTGTTGCCGGATGTTTTTCCAATGCATGTATATTTTTTTATTAAAAAATGTTATTAGTAACACAATGACCGTTGCAGCCAGGAAGCGAATGAAAGATCCAATAAGTGGGTTGATCGCATTTCCAGATGCTTGTTGTAAAAGGAACGCTTTTTTACTAAATACAATTCCTGCCCCATTGCATGCAGAACCAATAATGCCCAATACGATGCCTGAAAATATACTGCCATGGCCATGATCGGGTAAAGCATTTCTTTCTGTTTTACCAAGGCTCATACTTAGTACACCCATGATCGTTATAGCCATACCAATAATGCCAATTAAATTCATGCGCTCATCCAGTAAGAGGAGGCCAAATAAAAATGATGCAGCAGGTGAGATGGTTGCCAATGCACTGCCATTTCTTGGCCCCAGGATCGTGTACATTTTATAGCTGCAATAATCTCCAATGCCAATGGCAATGATTCCTGATGCGCCGAGCCATAGCCACGCCTGTAAATATTGAGAAGAAAATATTGCAGCAAAATTTTTCGCATCAACAATGATCGCAACCAACATTACCATTAAAGTGCCAACAACAAGGCGCACGAGGTTCATGCTTGCTACCGACATCGACCTGCCAGCTTTCGTAAAAGGGAACGCACAAATGGCCCAGCAAATACTTGCAAGCAATGCAATAAAAGAACCTGTTAATGACATTATTTAATGATATTTTAAATATTTTAAAAGTTTTCTGTTTAGTAAGGAATATTAAAACAAAAGCTTTATCATTTAGAAAGTTAATAAGTTTAGAAAAAAATAACCATCTTGTAAATAATTATTAATCGTTGACCTTTTAATAAGATCTTACAAGCCTTCTAAACAAACAGCTTCAATTTATAAACTGCCGCTAATTACTAAACGATTATTATCTTAACTTTATCGTTTATTAAAAATTTTCGATTGCTACATTTTATACTCAATAATAAGGAAATAAATACATCCTTGCCACCCGGCATGACGTTGCTTGATTTTATTCGTTATCAAAAGCAGTTAACAGGCACAAAGATAGGGTGCCGTGAAGGGGATTGTGGTGCATGCACCGTTTTGGTTGGTGAAATAAAAAATGATGAACTTATATATAATAGTGTAACAAGTTGCCTGATGGCGATTGGAAATGCTCAAGGCAAACATATTGTTACTATAGAAGGTATCAATCTCCAAGGGCTTAATGCAGTTCAGCAGGCTTTTTCAGATGAAGGTGCTACCCAATGTGGATTTTGTACACCCGGTTTTATTGTTTCCCTCACAGGTTTTTGTATAAGTAATAAAAATCCTTCGTACGAAGGAGCGATTGATTCAGTGAATGGAAATATTTGTCGCTGTACCGGATATAAATCTATTGAAAGAGCTGCAGCAACCATTAGTGAAAAATTGCAAACAAGAAACAATGATGATGTATTACAATTTGCTGTGAATAATAAAATGATTCCGGCTTATTTTATTGGAATGAAAGAAAGAATTGCAAAAATCCCATCCGTATCACAGGAAGAAAATAGAAATCTGCTTACAAAAAGATTAGGTGGTGGTACAGATCTATATGTTCAGCAACATGATACCATGGAACATCAAAGCATTGATTTTTTACTTGATAAAAAATTACTGAATGGCATTATACAAAAAAATAATTTTTGTGAAATGGGAGCTTCCACTACAGCAACTGATATTGCTGAATCCCCAATCTTCCAGAAATATTTTAATGATCTTAAGAAACACATCAAACTTGTTTCGTCAACGCAGATAAGAAATATGGCAACGGTTGCAGGCAATTTTACCAATGCATCACCTATTGGAGATTTTACCATTTTCTTCCTTTCACTTAATGCTACGTTGTTGCTGAGTGATGGAGAAATTAAAAGGGAAATTCCTTTACGTGAATTTTACAAAGGATATAAACTCCTTAATAAAAAAGAGGAAGAGATCATTGAGAAAATAAGTTTTGAGTTGCCTGCAACAAATGATCTTTTCAATTTTGAAAAAGTATGTAAACGAACCAATCTTGATATTGCGAGTGTAAACACTGCGATCCATTTAAAGATGAATGGAGATCAAATTAAAGAAGCAGGATTATCAGCTGGAGGTGTTGGCCCTGTTCCTGCATTCTTAAAGAAGAGTTGTGAGTTCCTTTCCGGTAAAAGTATTTCTATAGAATTGGTAAAGGAACTTATTACCATTGCGCAAACAGAAATTACTCCCATTAGTGATGCACGTGGTACAGAAACATACAAAAGATTATTACTGGCTCAATTAATAAAAGCACATTTTATAGAATTATTTCCTTCATTGGTTTTAGAAAAAATAATGACTGCTTAGATGAGAAATATAGATTCATTTACACATACCAGAGGCGAATCAATATACCTGGATGATATTCCACTAACAGCGGGAACATTATTTGGCGCAGTCTATGGTTCACCGATAGCTCATGGAAAAATTTTGAAACTGGATCTTTCAGAAGCTGAAGCGATGGAAGAAGTGGTACGCATTTTTACTTACAAAGATATTCCTGGTAAGAACCAGATTGGTGGTATTGTTCCTGATGAACCTTTACTTGCAGAAGACGAAGTTCATTTTGATGGTATGCCGGTTGCTTTTGTTGTAGCTACATCTGTGGAAGCAGCGCAGGCAGCAGTTAAAAAAATAAAAATAGAAATTGAAAAACACATGGTCATAACAGATCCACGGGTTGCACAAAAAAATGGTTCTCTACTTGTTCCACCAAGAACTTTCAAACTGGGAGATTCACAATCTGCATTTAAGAATTGTACACATATTTTCGAAGGTATTGCGGAAACTAACGGTCAGGAGCACCTGTACATAGAAACGCAGGGAGCGTATGCATTGCCTGCTGAAAATGGTGCAATCAAAGTTTATTCATCTACCCAGGGGCCAACGGCTGTTCAACGACATATGGCTGATGTGCTTGGTATTGGTATGCATCGTTTGGAAATTGATGTAACAAGACTTGGTGGTGGCTTTGGTGGTAAAGAAGACCAGGCTACATCATGGGCGATCTTCTGTGCATTGGCAACTTATCATTTAAAGAAACCAGTAAAGTATTGTCTTCATCGCATGGAAGATATGCGCATGACGGGCAAAAGGAATCCTTATACATCTGATTTTAAAATTGGCCTGGATGCAGATTTAAAGATCATTACCTACGAAGCAACCTTTTTTCAAAATGGGGGTGCAGCTGCAGATCTTTCACCTGCAGTATTGGAACGTACATTATTTCATTGCACCAATAGTTATTTTGTTCCCAACGTAACGGCTACTGCATATAGTTGCAGAACCAATCTTCCTCCCAATACAGCCTTCAGGGGATTTGGTGGTCCACAGGGAATGTTTGTTATTGAAGCCGCTATTGCAAAAGCTGCAGAACGATTAGGCGTAGCCGCTTCTGTAATTCAACAAAAGAATCTTATTAAAACAGGAGAAGCATTTTCTTACGGACAAAAAGCTGAAAGTGAAGCAAACGAATGCTGGACTAAAGCATCAAGCCTATATGATATCGAAAATATAAAAAAGGAAACTGCAACTTTTAACGAGACCAATACATTGTACAAAAAAGGATTCTCTTTTATGCCAATTTGTTTTGGGATTTCGTTTACAAAAATATTGATGAACCAGGCAAGGGCATTAGTACATGTGTACACAGACGGTAGTGTTGTTGTAAGTACGGGTGCTGTTGAAATGGGACAAGGTGTAAATACAAAAATGTTACAAGTTGCTGCTACGATCTTTTCAATTTCTCCGGATAAAATAAAAGTAAATTCAACAAATACATATCGCATTGCCAATACTTCTCCAACTGCTGCCAGTGCTGCAGCAGATTTGAATGGAAAAGCTGTACAGATCGCTTGTGAAAAAATACTAGAGCGCATCAAAGAAGTAGCGGCTGAAATTTTAAAATGTGGTGCAGATTGTATTAGTATAAATGGGGAGAAGATATATATGAATGCTGACGTTTCAAATTTAACCTGGAATGAATTGGTAATGGCTTCTTATCTAAAGCGGGTGAGTCTCAGTGAGCACGGCCATTATGCAACACCAGGAATTTATTTCGATAATACAACTGAGAAAGGTCATCCATTTGCTTATCATGTTTATGGAACAGCGATCACAACAGTTACGATTGATTGTCTCCGTGGTACTTATGAAGTGGATGCTGTAAAACTCGTACATGATTTTGGTACAAGCATGAATCCCATTGTAGATAAGGGCCAAATAGAAGGTGGTGTTGTTCAAGGCATTGGCTGGATGACTATGGAAGAAATTGTTTATGATGCAGAAGGAAGATTGCGCAGCAATGCATTGTCAACTTATAAAGTGCCGGATATTTATTCTGTACCAAAAGAATTAGACATTCATTATTTGGAAACGATCAATGATAATCTTGCGATCTTTCGTTCCAAGGCTGTTGGCGAACCTCCATTGATGTATGGCATCGGAACTTTCTTTGCACTTCGAAATGCAATAAAAGCATTTAACCCAAACAGTGATATTGGCTTCTCTGCTCCAATGACTCCTGAAAAATTATTAATGGGATTATACAATGCTAAACATGAGTGATACAAGAAGTATATATAGTGATCGCTGCTGGTGGGATGGAAAACTTCAGCCGGCAACCGTAGTTTGTAAGAACGGGATCATCTCAGAAATATTTCCTTATAAAACAATTGATGCGCTTGATATGAGAAGTGCCGTATTGATGCCAGGCGTTATTGATGCACATGTACATATCAACGAACCAGGAAGAACACATTGGGAAGGTTTTGCAACCGCCACACAAGCGGCTGCTGCAGGTGGTATTACAACGATCATTGATATGCCATTGAATGCAAGTCCAGTTACAACGACTGTAGCAGCATTTCACATAAAAAAAGAAGCGGCTGCGGATAAACTTTATGTGCACGTTGGTTTTTATGGCGGACTTGTTCCTGATAATATCAATGATCTCGATGCATTGATACAGGAAGGTGTTTTTGGAATAAAATGTTTTCTTGTTCATTCCGGCATTGACGAATTTCCAAATGTAGGTGAAAAAGAAATTGATGAAGCAATGCTGATTATTGCCAAACACAATATTCCTTTATTGGCGCATTGTGAAATATATAATGAAGAAGTAGAACAGCAGCTATCAAGATATCCTGGTAGTTACAAAGAATATTTAGCAAGCCGTCCAAAGAAATGGGAAAACGATGCTGTTGATCTCATGATAAGATTGTGTCGCAAACATAAATGTCCCATTCATATTGTGCATGTATCTTCTGCTGAAGCATTGAAAAGTATTGCTGATGCAAAGGCAGAAGGGTTGCCCATCACCGCAGAAACATGTGCACATTATATTTATTTTAATGCAGAGGATATAAAAGATCGGAATACGCTTTTCAAATGCGCACCACCAATAAGAGAAAAATCAAACAATCTTTTATTGAGAGAAGCATTTGAAACAGGTGTATTGGATTTTCTTACAACCGATCATTCACCTGCACCCCCCGAAGTAAAACAAATTGAAACAGGTAATTTTCAAACAGGTTGGGGTGGTATTGCAGGATTACAATTTTTATTGCCAGCATCCTGGACTGCATTGAGAGAAATATTAACATTGGAAAAATTCATTCCACTGGTTACAGAACACCCTGCAAAATTTCTTAAACTGGATCATCGCAAAGGAAAGATACAGGTTGGCTTTGATGCTGATCTTGTGGTTTGGAAACCGGAAGACAAGCATATTGTAAAAGCAGCGTCCCTTTTGCATCGCCATAAAATAAGTCCTTATATCGGCGAAGAATTATATGGATGCATTAAACAAACGGTCGTAAGCGGAATACCAGTATATAATAGTAATGGTATGATCGATGAAGAAATTAAGAATGGAACCATTATTTTAAATAAGTAATACCTATCTTGGCGACTTTGCGATTTTATAACCGCGGAGGCACGAAGGCACGGAGAAAATTTATAAACTAACAGGCTATGGCTTTTGAGAAAGTAAAAGAAATAATTAAGACAGCACCTGACTTTGCACAGCTGATTGATCTTGCTTCTGCACAACTTGGTGGCAAAGTACTTTATGCAACAGATGATTTTTTTGCAGAGAAAGAAAATCTCCTATTAAAGGGAAGAGGCATTTTTATTACAGATAAATATACCGATCGTGGTAAATGGATGGATGGCTGGGAAAGCCGTCGCAAACGTACACCTGGTCATGATTGGGCCGTGATAAAACTTGCGATGCCCGGAAAGATTGCTGGCTTTGATATTGATACGAATTTCTTTCTTGGTAATCATCCTCCACATGCATCTGTTGAAGCAGTTTACTTAAACAATGCCGATGGTATCAATGATTGGGATAAAGTTGGCTGGAGAGAGATTGTTGAAAAGTCGCATCTTGATGCTGGCAGTCAGAATTTTTATGAAAGCAACTGCGAAGATATATTCACGCATATTCGTTTGCATATTTATCCCGATGGAGGTGTAGCAAGGTTACGGGTATTTGGCGAAGTTGTTAAAGATTGGAATGCTGTTTCTCCTGATGAAGAAATAGACCTTGCAGCGGCTATCCATGGTGGTAAGGTGCTTGCCTGCAATGATATGTTCTTTAGTGCCATGGATAATCTCATCATGCCAAACCGTGGTGCCAACATGGGCGATGGGTGGGAAACAAAACGCAATCGTACTCCAGGCAATCGTGACTGGGTAATTTTAAAATTAGCAACACCAGGAACCATTGATCGTATTGTTGTTGATACCTGTCATTTTAAAGGCAATTATCCTGACACCTGTTCTATTGAAGCTTGCATGAGTAAAAAAGATAAAGCCGTTTTGAAAGATAAAGTAGAATGGAAAACGATTTTGGAGAAAGAGAAATTAAGTGCAGATGCTGAACATGAATACAGCAGCCAGATCACAAACAAAGATGTTTACTCACACGTGCGGTTAAATATTTTTCCTGATGGCGGTATAAGCAGGTTAAGATTATTTGGAAAGAAAAAGAATTAATTAATGACAGCTGGTATTATTTTACTTTCGGTGCTTGTAATTATTTTGATCATGCTTGTGGTCATGACCTACTACCTGCGCACTTTAAAGAAGAACAGTGATGAAGCGGATGAAGAAGGGAAAGATGTAGAGAAGGAAAAGGAAAGTGTGTTGAACTCACAGAATTTTATTTACACAGGAATTGTTTTTACATCAATCGGAATTCTCGTTGCCATTTATGTTTTATTAAAAGGGACAGTTTGGGAAGGGCACATGATGGAATGGCTGAATATTCTTGTGCGTTTAATGCATATTACTTTCGGTATTGCATGGATTGGCGCTTCATTCTATTTTGTTTTTTTAGAAAATGCTTTGAATAGAACCAAAGATGTCCGTGATGAACTTGCAGGAAATTTATGGGCGGTTCACGGTGGCGGTTTTTATTATTTGGAAAAATATAAAGTAGCACCGAAAACAATTCCAAAACATCTTCATTGGTTTAAATACGAAGCGTACTTTACATGGCTCTCTGGTTTTTGTCTTTTGTTTGTTGTTTATTATTTTAATGCATCTGCATTATTAATTGATAAAAATGTGTTGGACATAACAGCATTACAAGGAATTGGAATTGGTATAGGATCATTCATCGTTGCCTGGGTATTGTATGATATACTTTGTAAATCTCCACTGATAAAAAAAGGAATATGGTTTACGTTGATTGGTTTTATCATCGCTGTTGGCTTTGCCTATTTCTATAGTCATGTCTTTAGCGGGCGAGCTGCTTATATACATTTTGGAGCTATGCTTGGAAGCATCATGGTTGCCAATGTTTTCTTTGTGATCATTCCTGCTCAAAAAGCAATGGTGAAAGCTGCAAAAGAAAGTAAGCCATTGAATCCACAATTGGGAAAGAATGCAGGCATGCGTTCATTGCATAACAACTATTTTACTTTACCGGTTTTGTTTGTGATGATAAGTAATCACTTTCCAAGCACATTCGGCAATGAATACCCATGGCTGATATTAGCAATCATTACACTTGGTGCTGCTGGTGTAAAACATTATTTAAATCTTAAAGAGAAAGGACAACTCTCTGTTTGGGTAATGCCCGTTTCTATAGTAATTTTATTGGCTGCTGCATTTATTTCTGCGCCTGAAAAACCTGGTGCATGCAATAGTGAAGTAAGTTTTGCAGAAGTGAATTTAATCGTTCAGAAAAGATGTATTCAATGTCATTCTGCAAAACCAACAGATGATGTTTATACTGCGCCACCCAATGGAGTGATGTATGATACACCGGAAGAAATTTTAAAGAAAAAAGATATGATCATGCAACGGGTTGTGGTGACGAAGACAATGCCGCAAAATAATAAGACGAATATTACGCAGAAGGAAAGGGATTTAATCAGGTGTTGGATTGAGCAAGGTGCAAGTTTAAAATAAGTTGATAAAGTTGACTGGGTTAATAAAGTTAAAAAGGTAGTTATGACATTAGCATCATTTAATAAGTTGAATAAGGAAGAAGCAGGAAAAATGCTTTTGACTTGTTGTGGAAGTGAAAAATGGGTTAAATTATTGTTGGAGAAATTTCCATTTGAGCATGAGCAGTCATTAATTGCGTCAGCAGAAGATGCGTGGTATCATAAATGTACAGGCGCAGATTGGCTGGAAGCATTTACACATCATCCAAAAATTGGAGATACAAAAAGCCTGGCAGAAAAATTTGCGTCTACCCAACATCTTGCCGGCAATGAACAGGCAGGTGTGAATACAGCATCACAAAATCTTATTGAGGAACTGGCACATGCAAATGCTGAATACGAATCTAAGTTTGGTTTTATATTCATTGTTTGTGCAACAGGGAAATCTGCCGGAGAAATGCTTCGCTTATTGCTCGATAGAATTACGAATAACAAAGAAGAAGAATTGAATATCGCCATGGGCGAACAACATAAGATTACCATATTGCGATTGAAGAAATTAATGGATGAAGCTGATTGGAAATTACTTAAAGTGAGCCAGCTTACAACGCATGTATTGGATACTTCTATTGGAAAGCCGGGTGAAAACATAACAATTAGATTGAGGAAGCCTGTTATGAATGGAGATTGGCAAACGATTGCACAAGGTGTTACGAATGTTGATGGAAGAATTCCTGATTTGTTGCCGCACAATAGAAATTTAAAACAGGGCAATTATAAAATGGTTTTTGAAACAGAAAATTATTTTATTAAAAACAATGTAACAGGATTCTATCCTGAAGTAGAAATACAATTTACTGTTTTTGATGATGCACATTACCATGTCCCGTTGTTGATCAATCCTTTTGGATATTCGACATATAGGGGTAGTTAGGTTTCACGCAGAGACGCAAAGAAAAATGCAGAAGTTCGCAAATATTAAATACAAAACTTATAGCTAGCAGCTCATAGCTAACAGCTTGAATTTAAAAAAACACTTACAATGAGTTCAACAATTCCATCAAAAAAAAGAAAACAACTTTTTGATAAATTAAAAAAAGCAAATACTTCCTTTCAAAAAGTATATCCTGGTGATAGGCCCGAAAGACAGGCTGTACATACGGTGTATGGTGGTGCCAATCTTTTTAAATCTGATTCTGCAAAAGTTTTGGGACAACGGGCATTGGAAACATTTCATACCTATGCACCTGACTTTGTAAGCCTTGGAAAAATATTTGGCCTTGATGGCATTGAGAAAATACATGCACATCAATCGGCTTATGATCTTTACAATGAATATATTTCACTGCCTGCTGATAAAAGAAAAAAACATCCTGCACATTTATCTTACCAGGTTTACAATAAAGTAATTAATAAATTAACTGCAGAAGCGATCGAAGATTTTAGGATCGATTTTGAAGATGGTTATGGTAATCGCAGCAATGAAGAAGAAGATGCAACTGCAGTAGAAGCTGCAAAAGAAGTTGCGAAAGGAATGAAAGCGCAAACATTGCCACCATTCATAGGTATAAGGATCAAGCCTTTTACAGAAGAAATGAAAGAAAGGGGATTGAGAACGCTGGAAATTTTTGTAACAACATTGGTAAAAGAAACAAAAAGAAAACTACCTGCTAATTTTATTGTGATGCTTCCTAAAGTTACCATTCCTGAACAGGTAAGCACACTCGTTAGTTTCTTTGAAATACTGGAAGAAGAGCTCAAATTAAAAGAGGGCAGCTTACAAATGGAAATGATGGTTGAAACTACACAAGCCATTATGGATAAGGATGGAATAAATCCATTGTATCGTTTTGTAAAAGCAAGCAAGGAACGTTGTATTGCGATGCATTTTGGTACTTATGATTATACGGCGTCATGCAGTATTACTGCCCGCTACCAGGAAATGGATCATCCTGTTTGCGATTTTGCACATCATATGACGAAGGTTGCATTGGCACATACTGGTATTTGGTTATCAGATGGCGCAACGAACACGATGCCTATTGGACCAAATCGTGGTGATAACATGACTGAAGAACAATTGCAGGAAAATCGTGATGTTGTTCATAGAGCATGGAAAAAGGGATACAGTCATATTCGTCATTCATTGTGGAACGGATTTTACCAGGGCTGGGATCTTAATCCTGCGCAATTGCCGATGCGTTACACAGCTGTATTTGCATTCTTCCTGGAAAGTTATGATGATGCCGTTGAACGTTTAAAAACATTTGTTGAAAAAGCAGCAAGAGCAACTTTGATCGGTGATGTTTTTGATGATGCAGCAACAGGTCAAGGGTTGCTCAA
This sequence comes from Ferruginibacter sp., assembly GCA_039934735.1. GTDB lineage: Bacteria > Bacteroidota > Bacteroidia > Chitinophagales > Chitinophagaceae > Ferruginibacter. The sequence continues at coordinate 36,391 of JBDTLP010000015.1, forward strand.
TTATTTTTTAAGAGCCTTAAACAGTGGCGCCATCACTGAAGAAGAAGTATTGGTAACAGGTTTGACGTTGGAAGAGATTCGTGGCCGTTCATTCAAGAAAATTTTAGAAAACAGGAAAAAGTAAGATGAATGTTTGGCAATTCATATCTAACAAACAATCATCTTCAATAAATGTTGTGCTGCTGTATGTGTTGGAAAGCGAAGGCAGTTCGCCAGGCAGGCAGGGATTTAAAATGGCAATTGCGGCAGACCATGATATTTTCGGATCCATTGGTGGAGGAATTATGGAACACAAGTTTGTAGAAATGGCGAAATCGAAATTAAAGGAAACAAATTCGGGTGCAGTTATTTACAAACAGGTGCATGATAAAGCAGTAGCAAAGAATCAAAGTGGCATGATTTGTTCTGGTGAGCAAACAATTTTTTTATACCATATACAAAAAAAAGATATCACGCATATAGATGCATTGATCGTTTCTTTAAATATTAATAAGAATGGCAGTTTACAGTTGACAAAAACTGCCATTACTTTTTCTGCTGATGTTCCTTCAACAAATTATTATTTGGAATTTAGAGCAGATGATTTTTTACTGATCGAAAAAACAGGTTATAAAAATCATCTTCATATTATTGGTGGCGGCCATTGTGCATTGGCATTTTCTAAACTCATGCGTGGAATGGATTTTTATATTCATTTGTATGATGAAAGAGAAGGTTTGAATACGATGGAACAAAATGAATTTGCTCATGAAAAGATTGTTGTAGAATCTTATGCTTCATTAAATACATTTATTCCAGGAGGAGAAAATGTATATGTAGTGATCATGACTTTTGGTTATCGTTCGGATGATGAAGCATTGAGGGCAGTTCTCGGGAAAAAAATCAAATACATCGGTATGCTGGGCAGTAAAACAAAAATAGAAAAGATGTTTAATGAATATCGTGCGGAAAATATAGATGATGCAGCATTAAAAAATATTTATTCTCCCATTGGCATCCAGGTAAAAAGCCAGACTCCTGAAGAAATTGCTATTAGTATTGCTGCAGAAATTATTGCAGTAAAAAATAAAGATCAGTAAGAAGTTTTATCTGTCTTGTTTTTCCAGTTATTAAAAACTTTTAGAGCATTCTCTCTTCCGAGCATGATGATAGGGATTTTCCTGTCACATATTTCTGCGCTCATTTCATCATAGATCATGGAATCATCAAAGCCGATTTCTGCAGCATCCTGGCGGTTATTGGCAAAGTATATAACTTTCGGCCTTGCCCAATAAATAGCGCCAAGACACATGGGGCAGGGTTCACAGCTTGTATAAACTTCACATCCATCCAGTTGAAAAGTTCCAAGATTTTTACATGCATCTCTTATCGCAACAACTTCTGCATGTGCCGTTGGGTCATTGGTAGAAGTAACTTTATTATTACCACGGCCCACAATAACATCATCTTTTACAATTACGCAACCGAAAGGGCCGCCTTCGTTTTGTTGAATTCCATTTTGCGAAAGCGAAATGGCTTCCTGCATGAATTTTTCTTCTCTGGTCATAGCTGTCAGTTTAATCAATCTTCAAAGGTAGCACAACGTTTCAAAGGTTCCAAGCGTTTCAAAGTTTCAGAAGTTGCCTTAACCTTTAAAACGCTTGGAACCTTTAAAACCCCTGAAACAGTTTTAGAGACCACAATAATAATCGTAGCCCCGTTCATACCAATAATCAGGTGGGCGACTGCTGCTGAAGTAGATGGTGCCAATTCGTTTTATATTCTTTACACCATATTTAACGGGAATGATTAGTCGCAATGGATAACCCTGGTTCATTGGGAGTGGAGCATCATTCATTTCATAACACAATAAAGTTTGTGGATGCATCATGCTTTTTGTATCAATGCCAACATAATATTCATCATCTGGTGTTTCAAGGCCGGTAAACTGGAACTGTGCCTGGGCATCCAATCCATATTTTTTTACAAAATCGCTGAAGCGAACGCCTGCCCAATGGGTAATTTGGCTCCAGCCTTCGATGCATTTAAAATCATAAACGATTTCTGTCTTAGGTAATTTTTTTATTTCATCAAGGCTGATGAATAAAGTATCGCCAGGACTTTTTATAACTTTTAATTTCCAGGCAGAAGGATCAAAATTATCACCTATCCCAGCGCTGCCATTCACACGTACTTTGGCTACAGCCATTTCTTTTGGATAGGTTTTAGCCAGATGATAATTACTGAACATCCCATTGAAAATAGATTCATTTACATCCAATGCTTTTCGCAAAGGCTTTAATGCCCCCTGGTCTTTGGGTTGTTTTTGCAACCATTTCCAGGTTAAAACACTGGAGCCCATAAATAAAAACAAAAAGAAAAGAGAAAGCAGTGTCTTATTTCTTACTTGTGCCGCAGTTACTATTTTTTCTTTTGCTTCCATCATTCATCAGTTTTAATTATAGGAGTTTCTATTGGTTCAATAGGTTCTTCATCTGCAACCACGATCATTTCTTTTTTAAGAGGGATCACTTCAAAACCTGCAACCATACCGCGGAAATTATTCCAGCCTGCAAGTATTACCTGTATGATATGTACAAGAAAAAACAGGCAAAATAATATTGTTGTAATAAAATGTTCAATTCTTGCCCATTCATATCCACCAAGCATGTAGCACAACCAATATAATTGTGCTGGTTTGTAAATGGCAAGTCCGGTAAGCAACATAAATAAACCCATGAAGATGACACCTGTATAAGCAATGCGTTGTGCTGCGTTGTATTTTTTTTGTGGAGGCAAACCTTTTCTTATATGCAGGTCGTGCAAAACAACAAACCATGCTTCCTTCAATGATTTTTTATTTGGAAAGATCAATTTCCATTCTTTAGAAAAAAGTAAAAATAAAACATACAACAAACCATTTATTGCAAAGATCCACATGAAGAAAAAATGCAGGTTCATTCCTTCTGCAAGACGAAAAGGAATATTCAAAGCTTTATTAAAAGAATCAGGAAAAAATTTCAGGATTGTTTTGTCGCCCCATCCAATTTTATAAACATCATTGGCCCAGTATATCAGCATACCGCTCCAGATCATAACAGCAAGTATGGGAAAATTCAACCAATGAAACCAGCGTATGGCAAGAGGATGCTTTTTTACAATTCGTTTCATTGCGACAATTTACAAATAAAAAGGCAGTCGTGGAAATGCATTTTATTGAACATAGAGTATTATACGTTGGGCATTGAATATTTCTTACAAACTTTCTAATAAATGAAGTCTCCAATAAATATTCAATATTCAACGATCAATACTCAATGTTCAAGGAAGAAATCAGTGAATCAGTGGCAACCTATTTCTGTACAAACTTCAAGGAAGCAGAATTCATACAGTATCTAAGCCCGGTTGGTTTCGGTCCATCAGGAAATACATGGCCAAGATGTGCACCGCATCTTCTGCAAACAACTTCTGTTCTTTCCATGCCAAGGCTGTTGTCAACATTATCATGTACATTTTTTGCATCAAGTGGCTGCCAAAAACTTGGCCATCCTGTACCGCTTTCAAATTTTGTAGCAGAAGAAAATAAAGGAAGATTGCAGCAAACACAATAATAAGTTCCTTCCTTATGGTTGTCCCAATAAACGCCTGTGTAGGGTTGCTCGGTTCCTTCTTTCCTTGTTACATCATATTGAATGGGAGTAAGTTGTTTTTTCCATTCTGCATCTGTTTTTGTTATTTCGAATTTAGCCGGGGTTGGAGCTGCATTTTTTTGGGTCTGTGCTGTACATCCAAAAGTGGTTGCAATAAAAATTAAAGATGGCAATAAGAATTTCATGATTTTTGTTTTTTTTAATTACGTAGGAAGAACTATTATAGTTTTGTTGAATGTAAGCCTTAACAAGCTGTTGGCTCAAAGCTGTTAGCTATAAGCTATAAGTAGTTCCTGATTTTTGTAATTGTTTTCTTTTATAAAACGACTTATAGCTTGCAACTTACAGCTTGCGGCTTTCCCAAAAAGTAAAGTACTTTACAAAACTACTAAGTTTTATCTTTGCATCGCTTAGCGCCTTAGCGTCTTTGCAGTTAAAACAACAACAATGGGAATTTTAAAACAAATAGGTGAATACCTTTATATTAAGAAAAAAGATCCAAATGAAAAGCCAACTCAATGGATGAAATACATGCATGGGATTAACAGGCTCTCTATTTTTCTTTTTTTGATTGCGTTGATAATTATTGTAGTTAAGTTATTGCTTAAATAGCTGTAAGCTTCAAGCTATAAGCTTTAAGTATTACTGATTTTTGAACTTCTTGCCGTTATTTGAAACCACTTATAGCTTGCAGCTTATAGCTCGTAGCTTATTTGTATTGCGTTTATCGGACAAAATTAATTTCCTAAAAACAACCAAATACTCTTCGCAGCATTAGCCGACGCATGTCCACCTTTGCTTAAAATATTCTTGAGATCTTGATAATCATTTTGCAACTGATTCTTTTTGGCGGGATCGTTCAGCAATTTATTCAATTCATTTTTGATATTGGTCATATTCAGATCATCCTGTATCAATTCTTTTACAACTTCTTTGTCCATAATGAGATTAACGAGGCCAATGAATTTTATTTTTATCAATCGTTTTGCAATTTGATAGGATACTGCGTTTCCTTTATAACAAATGATTTCAGGTACAGCAAACAATGCGGTTTCCAATGTAGCTGTTCCACTTGTAACCAATGCTGCTTTTGATGATGATAGAAGCGCATAAGTTTGATTTAATACTGATGATACATTTGTATAAGGCGATAATAATTCATTGTAAAAATTTTCATCAAGTCCTGGTGCTTTCGCAACGATAAACTGGTATTGTGGAAAATGTTTTGAAACTTCCAACATGATCGGAAGCTTTTTTAATATTTCCTGTTTTCTGCTGCCAGGCAATAGTGCTATAACTTCTTTATTTGGGGAAGCTCTCTTTTCGTTTCTCGTTTCTGGTTGCTCGTTTTTTGTTTCTCGTTTGCTGTTTGTAAAAAGGGAGTTTTTATCAATGATCGACGATCCATCGGTGGTCTGTAGTCGGTGATCAATGGTCTTCATAAATTCATCAACAACTTCAACTAAAGGATGCCCAACATACTCTACTTCAAAATTCCATTTCTTATAATAATCTTTTTCAAAAGGAAGTATCACCAACATTTTATCTACACATTCTTTGATGGTCTTCACCCTGTTTTCTTTCCATGCCCAAACCTGTGGAGAAATATAATACACAATTTTAAAACCTTGTTGTTTGGCCCATTTTGCAATGCGTAAATTAAAGCCAGGATAATCGATCAGGATAAGTACATCAGGCTTATCTGCAAGAATATCTTTTTTACAGAACGTTATATTTTTTAAAATAGTCGGAAGATTTTTTATCACTTCAGTAAATCCCATGAAAGCAAGATCGCGGTAATGCTTGACGACAGTTGCACCAGCGGTTTCCATTTTATCTCCGCCCCAGCATCTTATTTTGGCATCAGCATCCAACTTGTGCAATTCTTTTACAAGGTTACTGCCATGTAAGTCGCCGCTCGCTTCACCCGCAATGATGTAATATTTCATTGTGCAAAGTTAACGGGTTGAAGGGTTGATTAGGTTCATGGAGGAGAAAAAGTTGATAGAGTTTAAAGTTAACATTGTAGATAATGCTGCAAAGTTGATAAGACCACAAAGTTGAGACACCGTGTTAACTTTTTCAACTCCGTTAACCTATCAACTTCATCAACACTACCAACTTTTCAACTTTTTACGTAACTTGTATAGGAATTATGTTGCCCATGTGTATTGACCACACATAAATTCACTGATAACAACTTAGCCTCAATATGAATTACCCGGGAACCCGTTTATTTTTTACAATATTTTTTCTGTTATTTTTTGTTGCCTGTAAAAATAAAACCGTTAAGCATTTAAAGGAAAAGGAAATCGTACTCGATCCTAAAACCATTAGTGCATACGTACAGGAAAATATTAAAAATTCGATGACGCTTGCACTTGACAGCAATGGGAAAATTGATGATAGTTTAAAACTCCGGTTCTATAAAATAACAGAAGCCTATTATCGTAAAAATAATTACAAACCTTTCTGGAGTGACATTGGAAAATGGTTACCGCACACAGATTCACTGATCAATTATCTTGATTCAGGTGCTGTATTAGATGGTTTATTTAAAGAACATTACCAGTATAGAAAAATACTTGCTATTAAAAATGAACTCGACAAGGATTCGATAAAAAGGCGTGATGCAATACTTTGGACAAAAGCAGATATTTTATTGACCGATGCTTTTATGCATATTGCAGGAGATCTTAAACAAGGAAGATTAGAACCCGATAGTACTGCCTGGAAGAATGATACTTCAAAATTCAGCAAATATTTTTTTGAAGTGATGGATAAATTCAGGAACAAGGATACATTATCCGGCATTTTCCTTTCGATACAACCAACATTAAAAGGATACGTGGAACTTAAGGCTGGTATCAAATCTTTTCTCGACAGTATGGATACGAAGGAATATACTTATGTTGATTTTCCTTATAAAGAAAAAGATCAAAAGGATTCTTTAAAGTTCGTTAAAAAACTGCTGCTACGCCTTAGCGAAAGTGATTTCATTAAGTATGATCCTTTACAGTTGCCGGACTCACTTGAATTATCTGTGATCTTAAAAAAATATCAAAAGTTTAAAAAATTAACTGTTGACGGGAAAGTGGGCAATGAAGTCATCAATACACTCAATGCAACGGATTTGGTAAAGTATGATCGCATAGCTGTAACACTTGACAGGTATAAACAATTGCCTGATCCAATGCCCATAAAATATATCTGGGTTAATCTGCCAGGATATTATCTACAGATGCATGACTCCGATACGGTTGCTCTTACTTCAAGAGTTATTTGTGGTAAGCCTAAAACCCCAACACCTTTTCTTACGAGTGCTATCAGTGATATTGTTGTGTTTCCAACCTGGACAGTTCCTGAGAGTATTATAAAAAAAGAGATCTTACCTGCCCTGAAAAGAAATTCGGGATATCTTACCCGTAAAGGATTAAATTTATATGACAATGAAGGCGAAAAAGTTGATCCTGCAACTGTCAACTGGAAAAAATATAAAAATGGTATTCCTTATAAGATACAGCAGGGAAGTGGTGATGACAATGCACTTGGTGTAATAAAATTTAATTTCAGTAATCCATTTGCCGTTTACCTGCATGATACCAATGAGCGATGGCTATTTAAAAGAGGTGTTCGTGATCTTAGCCATGGTTGCGTAAGGGTACAGGAATGGGAGAAGCTTGCTTTTTATATTTTACGAAATGACAGTGCCCACATAGCGCCTGATACATTAAAGTTCACTACTGATTCAATAACAAGTTGGATAACAAATAAAGAAAAGCATCGCATAGCTGTTAAGTCACGCATACCATTATTCATCCGCTATTTTACCTGTGAAGGAATAGATGGAAGAATAAAGTTTTATGATGACATCTATGGCGATGATAAAAGTTTAAAAGAAAAATATTTTACAGTAAAGTAATATTCATTTTAAACAATTAAATGAAAGAAAATATTCTTTTCAAAACAGCTGCGCTTTACCTTATTCTTTTGATTGTATCCTTACCTGGATATGCTCAAAAAGACACGTCTAATAGATATGAAGTAAAAGCTTCCAATAAAAATCAACGTTTTTTTTATGGCCTTGCCAGTTTTTATTCTGATAAATTTCACGGAAGGAAAACAGCAAATGGAGAAATTTTTAAACAGAATAAATTTACTGCAGCCTGTAATGTTTTACCATTAGGAACCTGGATCAGGGTTACCAATTTAAGAAATGGGAAATCTATTATATTAAAAACAACCGACCGTCTTCATCCCAGAATGCGGCGCCTCGTTGATCTGAGTAGTTCTGCAGCAAAGAAACTGGATTATGTAAGTCGTGGTCTCACGAGGGTTAAGGTAGAAGTGCTCAATCAAAAAACGCATAAATAACTGGTAAATTCTCAAGGTTTTTATGCTTCTCCTATTCGTTTTTTTTAGGATCTTAGTCGTGTATTAATTGGGATCAATATTGTTTTGGAACATTTTTTAAAGTTCAATATTCGACGTTCAATTTTAAATGTTCAATGAAAAAATCCGTGAATCATTGGCAATAGCTCCATTTGTGTATCAAATAATCTTCCTTGAAAAGTTTTATTTACCTTCCCGCAAAATAAATATATTATGAATTGCCAGCGACTGATGATACTTGCCACATTACTCTCTTTTGTTTTTATTGCAAATGCACAGGGAAAAAAAGATTCAACAAAATGGGACGTTAATAATCCCGGAGGGCCTCACCAGGATGTTTCATTTTCTGTGAATGAAGGAACCTGGATGAATGTTGATATTTCTCCTGATGGAAAAGAAATTGTATTTGACCTGTTGGGTGATATATATGCTATGCCTGTTGCCGGTGGAACTGCAAAAGTTTTAAGAGCAGGCCATGCTTTTGAAGTACAACCAAGATATAGTCCCGATGGCAAAAAAATACTTTTTACTTCTGATGCTGGTGGAGGCGATAATATCTGGATGATGAACAATGATGGCAGCAATGCAAAACAAATTACAAAAGAAAATTTTCGGTTATTAAACAATGCAGTATGGTCACCAGATGGAGAATATATTGTTGCCCGTAAACATTTTACTTCAACACGTTCAGCAGGAGCAGGAGAGATGTGGTTGTATCATACAAGTGGCGGTGGTGGTTTGCAATTAACAACAAGAAAAAATGATCAGCAGGATGTGAATGAACCTTGTTTTTCACCTGATGGCCGCTATCTCTATTACAGTGAAGATATGTACCCAGGTGGTTTCTTCCAGTATAATAAAGATCCCAATAACCAAATATTTGTAATCAAACGACTTGACAGGGAAAAAGGAACCATTGAAACAGTTACGGGTGGCCCGGGCGGTGCGATGCGTCCTCAAATTTCTCATGATGGAAAATTTTTGTCGTTTGTAAAAAGGGTAAGAACAAAAACAGTTTTATATATCCGCAATATTGAAACCGGGGAGCAATGGCCCATATATGATCAGCTAAGTAAAGATCAGCAGGAGGCATGGACAATATTTGGTTCTTATACCGGATATGCATGGACGCCGGATGATAAATCGATCATTACCTGGGCCAATGGAAAGATTATTAAGGTAGATGTATCAGGAGTAAATAAAGCCACGGATATTCCTTTTACCTGCAACGTAAATCAGCGGATTGATGATGCCGTTCGTTTTCAGCAGGAATTAAATCCAGCATCATTCACAGCAAAAGTGATCAGGCAGGCAACAACATCGCCCGATGGTAAATGGCTTGTATTTAATGCAGTTGGTTATCTATGGAAAAAAGAATTGCCTGCGGGTAAGCCTCAACGTATCACCAATGGAACTGACTTTGAATTTGAACCATCTTTTTCACCCGATGGAAAATCATTGATTTATACCACCTGGAATGATACAACAGCAGGTGCGCTTTACAAAGTAAATTTGCAGGGAGCTGCAAAACCTGTAAAGATGAATAAAGCAAAAGCAATTTATCGTTTGCCCTCTTTTTCTCCCGATGGAAAACTGATCGTATTTATTAAAGATGGAGGTAGCAATGAATTGGGACAATCATTTACTTCAAAAACTGGTATTTATACCATGAACGCAGACGGCGGCAATGAAAATTTTGTAAAAGAATCTGGTGACAGGCCGGCGTTCAATAAAGAAAGCAATAGAATTTATTACCAGCTTGGTGATGGTATGAACAGAACGTATGCAAGTTGTAAACTTGATGGCAATGAAGAACGCATTCATCTTAAGAGTACGTATGGCAGCCAGTTTGTTGTTTCACCAGATGAGAAATGGATCGCATTTATTGATTTGTGGGAAGTATATGTTGCCGCATTTCCCAAAACGGGAAAGGTGATTGATATTGGAAGTGGAACAAAAGATTTTCCTGTTAAGGTCGTTTCCAAAGATGCAGGTATCAATCTTCATTGGTCAACTGATAATAAATTATTGCATTACACTTTAGGTGATCAATATTACAGTATCAATCTTGATGAACGTTTTGATTTTATTGCAAACAAACCTGATTCTTTATTCAAAGCTCCTGAAAAAGGAATTGATGTAGGACTTGAAGTGGCTATTGATAAACCATCAGGTTTGATTGCATTTACAAATGCAAGGATCATCACTATGAAAGGAGATGAAGTTATTGAGAATGGTACTGTTTTAATAGAAGGCAATCTTATTAAAGCGATTGGCAGATCAAATGAAGTAACGGTTCCTGCTAACGCCAAACAAATTGATTGTAATGGCAAAACGATCATGCCAGGTTTTATTGATGCTCATGGACATGGACAACATTTTTATGATGGTATAACGCCACAAAAACATTGGGCCTATTATACAAATCTTGCTTATGGTGTAACAACCATTCATGATCCATCTGCCAACAGCGAATTTGTATTTGGTCTAAGTGAATTGGTAAAAGCAGGGTCAATGGTTGGGCCACGTGTTTTCTCAACAGGCACTATTTTGTATGGAGCTGATGGAGATTTTAAAGCAGTTGTAAATTCTATTGATGATGCGAGAAGCGCTTTAAGAAGAACAAAAGCATATGGTGCTTTCTCTGTAAAAAGTTATAACCAGCCAAGGCGTGAACAAAATCAAATGATCATACAGGCTGCAAGAGAACTTAACATGGAAGTGGTACCTGAAGGTGGTTCACTTTTTTATCATAATGTGGCAATGATTCTTGATGGCCACACTACGGTTGAACATAATATGCCGGTAGCGCCACTCTTCGATGATGTTGTGCAACTGTGGAAAAATGCAAAGACCGGTTATACACCAACACTGATTGTTTGTTATGGCGCATTAAGTGGCGAATATTATTGGTATCAACACAGCAATGTATGGGAAAAAGAACGCCTGCTTCGCTTTACGCCAAGATCAATTATAGATACACGTAGCCGTCACCGTGTGATGGCGCCTGAAGAAGAATATGAGAATGGTTTTATGCTTGTTTCAAAGAGTTTGAAAAAACTCGCAGACGTTGGTGTAAAAATAAATCTTGGTGCACACGGCCAGCTACAGGGTCTCGGCGCACATTGGGAATTATGGATGTTGCAACAAGGTGGTATGAGCAATATGCAGGTATTACATGCAGCTACAAGCAATCCTGCATTTAATTTGGGACTTGATAAATGGATCGGCTCACTGGAAACTGGTAAGCTAGCAGATCTTTTGGTGATGGATAAAAACCCATTGGAAAATATTCGTAACACAGAAACAATCAGTTCTGTTATGGTAAACGGAAGATTGTATGATGCGGAACAAATGAATGAAATTGGAAACTACAATAAACCAAGACCCAAATTTTATTGGGAAGTGAATAAGAATGTGGCTGATTTTCCTTTGCAACAAATGGGAGAGGAGGATTAATTCTTTTGGTATTTTATATTTAATATAATTAAGGTATTCTTTATTGGAATGCCTTTTTATTATTTTGTTACTCTATGTTTTTAATTTTCAACGTACAATAATTAATGTTCAGGGCTTAAGCTACTTAATAATATTGCTATGGAATCTTACTCGCTTCATTAGTAGTATGCTTACGTTATTATACCCTTGGAATTTCTTTATCTCCTACGTATTTATACGATTTCAAGCAGTAATCTAAATCTATCGACCAAAAATCGTAGTTACATATAACAAATAAGAATAACCTGCGTTTATAGCAGAACTTATTATTGCTTTTTTATATTATTGGGTTTTATTAGAAGAAATTCTGGTAAAGTTTTTTTTCCTGGCTAAAGTGATGTGCTGATTACTTTAGCTACGTGTATATACTTTTCAATAATAGGTACCGTTAAATTTACTTACTAAATTCCGGGGCAACCCTGTATGAAAAATCCTAAAGTCCTTTTAGCCATTTTTGCATTATTCTTTTTGGTGCTTGCTGTTTTCTCAATCATTACTTATAATTATAACAATGAATGGAAAAATGGTAATCCAATTTTAATACGTGCTAATAAAGTATTGTATAAATCAGAGCGGGTATTGTCTTTGCTTAAAGATGTTGAAACAGGAACCCGTGGTTTTGTTATCTCCGGCGATAGTATTTTCTTACAGTCATATACACAATCTAAAGACAGTATTCAAAAAAGCATTGCAGACCTGATCATGCTTACTAACGGTGACGTGGGCCAGAAAAAAACAATGGATAGACTTGCATCATTGGCCGCCGTAAGGTTGAAGATCTGTGAAGATGTAGAATCTGCAAGGGGAAGTAACAATTATGAACTGGAGGATATTAAACTTTTACTTGTAAATGGTAAAAAGGTAATGGATAATATCAGGGTTGAAATTACCAAATTACAGCATGATGAAACCAACCTTTTAATGGAGCGTGAACAGGCAAATAAAGACAATACAAAAAATACAGAATCAGGAATGCTTATCTTATTGGGAGGCTTGTTGTTTTTATTGATTGTCGCTTTTTTAGCAGCTCAGTATTTTTCAAAACTTCGTAAAACGGATAGCAATGCTTTAACACAGTTAAACAGTAAGCTTATCTTTTTTACAAAACAAATGGACGATATCGTAAAAGGTATCAGTGATCCGTTTTTTGCACTTGATAAAAAATTCAATTTTATTTTCCTCAATGATGCGGTAAAAAATACCATTGGTCTTGGTAAAGGTGATTTGATCGGCAAGAATTTTTTTGAAACATTTCCCCAATACAAAACTACTACTACCGGCATCAGGATACAGGAAATAATGGAGAGTAAACAAAGTGCTTCTTTTGAAGCGTATGAAGACTTCCTGGATCAATGGCAGGATATTTCGATCTATCCGACTTCAGAGGGGATTTCTGTAACGATAAAAGATGCCAGCAAAAGAAAAAATTATGAAAAGGAAATAAACAATATGAAAAAATTTCTTGAAGAAACAAGTCATGTTGCAAAGGTTGGAGGCTGGGAAATGGATGTCATAAAAAATACAGTGATGTGGAGTTCTGTGGCAAAACTGATCCATGAAACAGAGAACGATTATATGCCTGATTTTAAAAAAGGATTTTTATTTTATAAGGAAGGAGAAAGCAGGGATACCATTATGCAGTTGTTAAACAATGCAATTGAAAATGGGGAGCCATGGGATACAGAGCTACAAATAATTACTGCTAAGGGAAATGAAAAATGGATCCGCACGAAAGGTAAAGCAGAATTCGAGGGTGGTGAATGTGTTCGGATATTCGGGATATTCCAGGATATTTCACATGCAGATTGGAATAACAAAAACTAAATACTTCGTGATTCAATATTCCTTGTTCCTTGTTCGATATTCTTTATTGCGGGAAGTTTACATTAGGATGTAGCTCCCTGCAACAATTAAAAATTAAGAATTAAAAATTAATGGTTTGCAATTGTTGAATCACTTGAATTATTGAGAACCATTAATTTTTAATTCCCCGGAAGAGGAGGAAGGCCATCTCCAGGCGGAGGTCCATCACGACGACCACCGCGTGGCCCCGGTCCAGCCATCATTCTTAAAACCTCTTTTATAATTCCATCAAACTTTCGTTGCTGTTCAGGAGTACATATTTTTCTTACTTCTTTAAAGTGATCATAAGTAATAAGATCCAATTCTCTATTCAATGAAGCGATCTTTACGGAGAGATTATTTTTTATACTATCGTTGGTGTTTTCATTCGAAAGCAGGTTAAAAAAACTGTCTTTATAATTTCTTATTTGTTCCTGTATCCATCTAGATTGTTTACGATGTTGCTGAATCATCGTATTGTATTGTTCCTGTTGTTTATCATTCAAAGAAAGTTCTTTTATGATATATGCAGATGGCGGTTTTGGTGCAGGATGCATTTTTTTCATTCCCATCCAAAAGACAATGATGGTGGTAATATTTGCAATTAGCAATAATATTACCAGACCTGTCAATATTTTATTTCTAAATAAAGTGCTCATTGATCAATAGTTTGAATCACTGTTTAAATTATAGGTTTCTGCAAAGACCTGAACAGGTGATTTTTTCTCAGCAGTTTCTATTTTACTGTTTTTCTCCTGCAGGATCATCCAGATATTTATGGTAAGAAAAAAACTTAGCGTAGCAATGGCCCAGGCAGGTTTAAATAAAAAACCTGTTTGCTTTTGTTGTTGCTGCATCCTTCCTTTTAACCTGGTATAGAAAAAAGGATCCGTTTCTGCAGCCTTCATTTCCTGCAGGCTTTGCAGGTATTCATCTGTTAAAGGCGTATTTGAATTTTTTTCCATTCTAAATTTATTTTAATTTTTGCTGCAGGTTTTGTTTTGCCCTGCCGATCAAAGATTCAATTGCTTTTATATTCTGTTCCATGATAACAGCTACTTCATCGTACTTCATACCTTGTACTTTAATAAGTGTAAATGCAATTTTTTGTTTTTCCGGTAAACTATTGATTGCGTTAAATAATACAGCAGCTTTTTCTTTTTTCTCAAGCATGATTCCCGGGTGATGAAAAGTAGTTTTGCCAGATTTATTTTCGTCCGGCATCCACCACGGAACGATTTGTTGCAACCTTTGCTTTGTTTTTCTTCTTCTTACTTTATCCAGCGCTTTGTTAATAGCGAGCCGGTAGATCCATGTAGAAAGTGAACATTCTTGCCTGAAGCCACTGATTGATTCATATATTTTAATAAAAACTTCCTGTGCTGCATCTTCTGCCTCTGCTTCATCCTGAACAATATTGAGAATGGTATTGAACACAACCTTACTATAGCTTTCTACAAGCCATTTAAAAGCCACCTCGCTTTTTTGTGCCAGTTGATCAATTAATTCCTGCTCTATCAATATTATTTTGTTTTTGACGCGGCAAAGTAGGGAATCCTTCTATGTAGGGAAAGTTATTTTGAAAGAGGGAGGTCGTGATAGGTGAATGAGTGAATAAGTGAATGGGTGAATAAAAGAATTCAGCATTAGCAAAGTTTATTGGTTCGATGATTTGGCGAACAATACATTATTAATTTACCATTCACTTATTCACCTATTGACTCCTTCACTAATTATATTCATACTCAATACTCCCCAACAATTTCCGATCACTCGAAAAAAGCGCTTCTTTTGTACGCAGGCCATTTTCATTGATATAACGCCATATAAAAAAATTAGGAGCAGCATCGGCGTGTTCTTTACCCCGGCCTTCTTCTGTAACTGTCATTTGATTCATCATCCCTTCCTGGTCGTATTCAAATACGTAATCAGCTACCAGGTTTTCCCTGTATTCACTTGTGTGGGCCACATCTGTAAGGCGGTTCTTTTCATCATAATAATAATAATATTTTTGGCCTGTCTTTGTATCTTTTTCGATGGCAAGATTGCCTTTATCATCAACCTGGAATAAGATTTTTGTACTATCACGCCTGTTCTTTACACGTATCATACTTAACGGAACGCCCGCAGAATTGTACTCATAAATATGTTCTTCTAAAAGTTCATTGGCAAAATCATCATCGCTTGATGTTGCAGAAGAAACAATTTTTTGCAACCTGCCTGAAACATCATAAGTATAATAATTACGCGAAACTGTAATTTCTGAACTGTCGCTGCTGTTTAGCAGCTGTCCTTTGTCATTAAAAACGGAAGTAAAAAGTGATGTTGCCGAAATATTTGTTCTTGTAAAAAGTTCCGAGGAACGAAAATCTTTTGATATTGTTTTTTCACAAAGAAAGCCTTCACTGGGTGTACCATCTTCTTCAAAACTTTTGGTTTTAATCTTGTGAATCTTCTTTTGTTTGTAAGTGGCCATATCCGTGGTTAATTGCTTATTACTTACAATATCTTTATAATAATATTGAGCTTGTGCCCCGATGTTGAAAAGAAACAAAAAAAAGGTAGCAAATAGTTTATTCATGAATATATTTTTCCAGTAAATTGGTAAAGTTAGTTTGTAAAGAAAGCGTTTTCTAACTATGCGCCCAAACTTTATTATTTTTAACAAAATTAACCTCCTTGAGTCATTTAAAAGAAAGGTCGGAAAAAAATTGTCTTAATTGTAATGCGGTCGTTCATGGTAAATTTTGCCATGTTTGTGGTCAGGAAAATCTTCATCCCCAGGAAACAACCTGGCACCTTATCAGTCATTTTTTCCAGGACATCACCCATTTTGATGGAAAATTTTTCAGCACTTTAAAATATCTATTAGTAAAACCGGGGTTTTTAACCAGTGAATATAAATACGGGCGCAGGGCAAGTTATTTGAACCCCATAAGAATGTACCTGTTCACCTCGGCCATTTTCTTTTTGATCTTTTTCTCAACAACAGATGTAGGAGATAAAATAGTTAATACAACTTATCATGGTAAAACTGAAGCAGAAGTTGAAAAAATGGATTCTCTGGAGTTTCGCAAGTTTACTGCTGAATTGAATGATGGAAAATTGATGTCGAAGGACCAGTTTATGCGTTATATGGATACGTCTGCTAAAGGAGGTTTGCATTTTTCCACTGATCATTATAAAAGTAAAACTGAATATGATTCTTTATTAAAGATTGGTAAAGTTCATGATGGATGGTTCGATAGAATACTGAATTATAAGGAAATTGAAATGCGGGAAAAATACCATAATAACCAGAAAGTTATCTTTAAAGAAATTGGAAATAATTTGTTACATAGTTTTCCGCAAATATTTTTTATCTCACTTCCAATTTTTGCATTTATACTTAGATTACTTTATTTCCGCAGAAAGAATTTTTATTATACAAGCCATGTGATCTTCAGCATTCATTTTTATGTTCTTGTTTTTATCATGTTGCTAATTGTTATTGGTTTGAATGCGGCGATGGATTTTTCGGGCTGGAAATTTTTTGGGTATCTTATAATACCAGTTTTTCTTTACATTTTCTATTATCAATATAAATCATTGCGGAATTTTTATATGCAACGACGGGCTAAAACAATTTTTAAATTTCTGCTGCTTAATATAGCAGTATTATTTACAATTGGTTTATTAATGATTGTCTTTATGCTATTTTCAATTATGAAAATTTAAAATTTATGCAAGAAACAGGAACAGAATTTTTACGCCTTGTAAAAATTATGGATGAATTAAGAGAGAAATGCCCATGGGATAAAAAACAAACCATTCAAACACTGAGGCACTTAACCATTGAGGAAACTTATGAACTTGCAGATGCTATTTCTGAAAGAGACTGGAAAGGCATCAAAGAAGAATTGGGTGATTTGCTGCTGCATATTGTTTTCTATTCTAAAATAGGAGCAGAACAAAATCAGTTCACTTTGCAGGAAGTGATCAATGGCGTTTGCGAAAAACTGATTGTTCGTCATCCTCATATTTATGGTGATGTGAAAGTAAACAATGAAGAAGATGTCAAACAAAATTGGGAGAAGATTAAATTGAGTGAGGGGAAAAAATCAGTGCTGGGCGGCGTACCCAAATCTTTGCCTTCGATGGTAAAAGCCATGCGCCTGCAGGATAAATCAAAGCAGGTAGGTTTTGAATGGGACAATACCGCACAGGTGTGGGATAAAGTAGAAGAAGAAATGAAAGAATTGCAGGAAGCCGTAGCAAGTGGCGATAAAGATAAAATGGAAGATGAACTGGGTGATGTGTTTTTCTCATTGGTAAACTATGCAAGATTTTTGCAGGTGGATGCGGAAAATGCATTGGAACGTACCAATAAAAAATTCATCTACAGGTTTACCAAAATGGAACAGGAAGCAGCATTGCAGAATAAGTTTTTACATGATATGACTTTGGAAGAGATGGATTCTTTATGGAACCAGGTCAAAAAGAAAGAGTCTAAAATGTAAAATATTGAATGTAAAATGTAAAAGTTGGGATGCGTGTAAGTTTCGGAATATTTTTAATTTATTGAAAAGTTCAACTTTTACATTTTACATTTTACAATTAATATTTAATAATTGCAACACCCACAAACATTCAAACGGTTCTTATACAAAAACATCTACCTGCTCGTGCTGGCTGCCTGGCTTATTACCATTTCTTTTGTAGTAGATAATTATTGGTCTGTAAATGCTTCATTGAGTACTGTACAAAAAGAACTTTCTAATAATATTCATACACAGGAAAATGATTTTGTAAAACTGGTAAATGATTCTCTTTCTATTGATAAAATTAGAAAGGGGAATTTTTCGGAATCTTTTCTTAAAGATCTTGTTCATAAAAAATACTTTGTCTTTTTTTATGCAACTGATTCAACTTTTCATGAATCATTGATTTGCTGGAACACACAACAGGTATTGCCGTATCCTTCATTGCTGTATGAAAAACGTGATAAAGGTTTTGTAAAACTTCAAAATGGTTATTATGTATGGAACAGGTATAATATAAATGACGTAAAAGCGATCGCATTGATCCCTGTGAAATGGGATTATATTATAGAGAACGATAACCTGGAAAATACTTTTGCAAATGATGCTGCCATTACTTCCAACTATGATATTTCTCCTGCCATTGACCATGCTGCAGCAATAAAATCCATTGATGGGAAGGATCTGTTTTCCATTCATGAAAAATCAGTTCATGCTATCTATAAAAACAATCCTGTTGCTGTAGCATTGCTATTAAGTGCAGTTTTTTTCATTTTATTATTCATTCATTTTTGTGCTTCTTTTTTTGCATTAAGAGCCCCCCTGTGGAAAGCTGCATTATTATTACTGATTACACTTTTGGTATTAAGAATGCTCGCTTATTTTTTTAAGATACCGCTCAATTTTCGTCAATTTGAATTGTTTGACCCTGCTATTTATAGTTCCAGCTCGTTGTTGCGCTCATTGGGGGATATGCTTATAAACGCACTCTTTTTTGTATGGTTCATTTTATTTTTAAGGTATCACCTCAATGAAAGAAGGGCAAAGATCAATTTTAAATCAGCCAATGCAAAATGGATATTGCTTGCCTGCGGAAGTATTATCATTATCGTAGTAACTTATGCCGGAAGTTATATCGTACGTTCACTGGTTGCTGATTCTAAAATTTCTTTTAATGTTATCAATTTCTTTGAATTAAATTTTTATAGTGTTATTGGGTTTATTTTACTTAGCTGTATGGCGATCAGTTATTATTTTCTTTGCCAGATTATATTATATTTAATAAAACCTTTTTTCCAAACGACATTCATTCCTCTTTTTCTTTTTGCAGCCATCGAAGGTTTGATCATATTGAGTTTCAGGATCGGCAATATTTCAGGCGGATTTGAGATCTACGTATTGTTATGGCTGTTGCTTTTCTTATTCCTGTTGAATAACAGCTTTCTTAATTTGATGACCTCGAAGATCATCTCATCCAAACTGGTATTCTGGCTCTTCTTTTTTTCTGTTTCGATCAGTGCCATCATTGTTGTTGAAAACAGGAATAAAGAGTTTCGCAATCGTATTCATTATGCAGAACTACTTGCTTCAAAAGCGGATCCTGCCACCGAAACATTGGTTAATACAATGCTGACTCCATTTAGTGAGGATTTTTTAACCGATAATTTTTACAGGTTCCAGGATCCAGTTTCAAATGCAAATTTGAAAGATAGCCTTGTAAATGAAAACATAGCTGCCTATACCAATAAATACCAGACAAAAGTGTTTTCATTTTCTGCTGAAGAAAAACCATTGTACAACAAGGATTCAACAACTTATGATGAGATCAATACGATTTTAAAAACACAATCCAAACCAACCAGTGTGCAGGGGCTTCGATATTATGATGAAGCTTACGATATGATCAGCTATATCAGCAAAAAAACATTGTACAAGCGAAAAGGAGGATTGGGTGGTTATATATTTATTGTTATCAGTCCAAAGAAACAAAAGATTGATGCGATATCGCCAACACTTTTCAGCAATGCCAATAACAACTCGATAGAAAATTCTTCTTTGTACAAATTCGCCATATATAGCAACTGGAAACTGGTTACTTCGCACAACGATTATGCTTTTCCGTCAGTTATACAAAAGAAAGATTTTCCGCAGCAACTACAATTCAGGCCAAAGAACAACTCAAGTGAATTGTGGTATTATGCCGGTGCAGATAAAATGGTAGTGATCGTTAAAGAGAACAGCCTCTCCATTGAATCCATCACCTTGTTTTCTTATTTCTTCTGTTCATTCCTGATCCTTACAGCCATTTTCTGGATCATTAATGTAATTATCAGGTCAAGATTCAATCGTGCCAGGTTTCGCAGCTATTGGCATTTAACGATCCGCAATCAAATACATGGTACAATCATTTTTGTAAGCGTGGTTTCTTTTTTTGTGATTGGTTTTGCTACGATCTTATTTTTCATTTCACGTTACAATAATAGCAACAGGGAAAAACTGAGCAGGACGATTCGTATCATGGAAAATGAAGTGAAAAATTCCATTTCTAATGGCTGGATCATGCAGGATAGTTTGGGAATGAGCAATGACCAAAAGTTTGAAGACATGATCACAAGAATATCCGAGATACATGGAACGGATGTGAATCTTTATGACCTGCAGGGGAATCTAAAAGTTTCATCTTTACCACTTCCTTATATGAAAGGAATTGTAAGTACCAGGATGCATCCGCTCGCTTTTTATCATTTGAATAATTTAAAAGAAGTTCAATATTTTCAAAAAGAGAATATCGGCAAATTGAATTTTGTTAGCAATTATGTCCCTGTTATTGATGCTGCTGGAAATGATTATGCGTATCTGAATATTCCTTATTTCACTTCACAGGCAAATTTAAAAGAAGAGATATCAAACTTTTTGGTTACGATCATAAATCTGAATGCATTTATTTTTTTACTGGCAGGTATTGTTGCTTTATTCATCACCAACCGCATCACTAATTCTTTTTCTGTGATAGGCGATAAAATGAGAAAGATAAACCTTGGCGGCATCAATGAAGCCATAGAATGGAAACGGGATGATGAATTGGGAGAACTGGTGAATGAATACAATAAGATGGTAAGTAAACTGGAAGAGAGTGCCCGTGTGCTTGCGAAAACAGAAAGAGAAGGTGCATGGCGTGAAATGGCGAGGCAGGTTGCACATGAGATCAAGAACCCACTTACACCAATGAAACTAAGCATGCAGTTCTTACAAAAATCAATTGAGAACAATGCACCAAATGTAAAAGAACTTTCTGCAAGCGTTGCAAATACATTGGTAGAACAAATAGATCACCTTAGCCAGATAGCAAGTGATTTTAGCCAGTTTGCAAATATTGGAGATTCAAAAAAAGAATTGATGGATGTCAACGAATCATTAAGAAACGCACTGCATTTATATACTGGTAATGAAAAGCTTCATCTAACTAAAACATTATTACCGCATGCTGTTATCATCAATGCTGATAAAACGCATATAAACAGGCTTTTTACAAATCTTATTTTAAATGCGATACAGGCAGTACCTGAAAAAGAAATTGCCAAAATTGATATTGCAGAATCCCGGAAAGATGATAAAATATTAATAAAGATCACAGATAACGGACAAGGCATACCCGAAGATATCCGTTCTAAAATATTTACGCCAAACTTCACAACCAAATCATCAGGCACAGGATTGGGATTGGCAATGTGCAAACGAATCGTAGAACAGGCGGATGGAGAAATATGGTTTGAAACAATGGAAGGAGAGGGAACGAGTTTTTTTATTGAGTTTCCGGTGATTTCCTAAGGGTTTTATTATTGTACTAATATCCTATCAATAAAAAAACTTGATGTCGCAATTTGCGACATCAAGTTGAAATAGAATATCAGGTTTTTAATGCTCATAAATCTTCTTTTCTTTTGTATTTGTCTTTGTGCCTTTGCGTGGAACTAAACTTCGGCTTCCCACAACTTGCAAACTTCATATCATAAAATGTGATATCAGGTGTAACCTTTACATTATTATTCATGCTCTCACGAAAGAACACTTCTAACATTCATGTTTCTGCCTACACCCAATGAACTTAAAAACTTGATGTCGCAAATTGCGACATCAAGTTAAATCGAATGAAATAAGTTATGACATGTGCTCTATAATCCAAAATATCTCGTCCGGCCTACCAATTTATTCGTTAAAACAACTTTTATTTTTGAGGAAAACACGTAAGATTTATTTAAAAAAAATAATAGCTTGAGCAGTGAATAGAAAAGCTAAAATTATTTATTTATATGGCAAAGAAACAACTTCAGTTATTAGTGGCAGAACAAAAAGTATTGAATAGAATATACGTGATACGCGGTCAAAAAATAATGATAGATGAAGACCTGGCAGAAATGTATAAAGTAGAAACAAGACGTTTAAACGAACAGGTAAAAAGAAATAAAAACAGGTTTCCTAAAGATTTTATGTTTGTCCTTACTCCTAAAGAATTTGAAAACTTGATGTCGCAAAATGCGACATCAAGTTGGGGAGGAAGAAGAAAATCACCCTATGCTTTTACTGAACAGGGAGTTGCCATGCTGTCAGGTATTTTAAACAGCGATATCGCTATAGAAGTAAATATCAGGATCATTCGTGTATTCACCCGTCTTCGCGAATATGCACTTACTCATAAAGACATATTGCTTCAATTGGCAAAACTTGAAAAAGAATCAACAGGAAATAAAAAAGACATTGAAAACATTTTTATGGTATTAAAGGAATTGCTTGAGAAGCAACAAAGGCCACCAGTTCCCAGGAATAAAATTGGGTTCAAAAATTATGAGTAATTCTTTCTGTAATAACAGGTTTATTTATTATTAAATATTTTTAATCCGCTTCCTGTTGTTTATAAATTCTTCAAATTCCTTCAACCCAAAACTGCTCAAATTATTTTCTTTTGTAACCAGGGCTTTTTGTGCAACCAATACACCGTAGGTTGTATCTATACCATCAATATGATGTGCATCAGGATCAACAGAGATCAAAACATTTTTTTCAAGTGCATAATGTATCTGGCGCCAATCAATATCAAGCCTGCTTGGATGAGCATTCAATTCTATTGTAACATGATTGGCCGCACATGCATCAATTATTTTTGTATAATCAACCGGGTATCCTGGCCGGCTCAATAATAATCTTCCGGTCATATGGCCAAGTATAGTTGTGTAAGGATTTTCAATAGCATTCAATAAGCGCATCATTGCTTTTTCTTGCGTCATCTTTAAATTGCTATGTACCGATGCGATCACAAGATCGAATGTTGCAAGTACTTCATTTGAATAATCCAGGTTACCATCATTCAAAATATCAGATTCAATACTTTTAAAAATTTTGAAAGGGGCAAGTTTTACATTCAACTCATCTATATATAAATGTTGTTCCCTGATCCTTCCTTCAGGCAGTCCGTTTGCGTAAAAAGCAGTTTTACTATGATCACTGATAACTAGGTATTCGAGTCCTTTGTCCCGGGCAGCGATGGCCATTTCTTCAATCGTATTACTTCCATCACTCCAGTTGCTATGGGAGTGAATGATGCCTTTTATGTCTGTCGGCTGCAAAATTTGGGGCAAAGGGCCGTTTTTTGCCCTGGAAATAAGTGTCGGATCTTCCCTTAAATAAGCTGGAATGAAAGAAATACCTGCTTTTTCGAAGAATGTTTCCTCGGTTTCTGCATTTTTAAAGGCATAATTACTGCTGTTTTTAAGTTCGGCTATGAAGGTTTCAGACGAAGAATTTGTAATTACTTTTTCAATAAAATCAGTGGACGTTGCGGCATGCAATTTCACTTCAATGCCAACTCCAGAATTGTAAATAATACATTCATTATTTTTTTCTTTAAAAGTAAAACCATCAACATCATTCATACTTTTTTCGATATCATCTTCGCTTGTTTCAATTACAAATTCCAATTCATCAATAATCTCATTTTGTTGTTTAAAATTTCCGGTAATTGCGATCCTTTTTTTTGTAAAAATTTTAGCTAAAAATTGTTCAATTTGTTCGGCTGCTAAAATCACCTGTGCATACAAGTGACTTCCTTTATTTTTAAAATAAAATGCTATCGTATCGATTACATTTTGTTGTGTTTTTTCACCAAAGCCTTTGTATAATTTTAACCGGTTTTCTTTACATGCGTACAACAACTCACCAACCGTTTCAATTTCCATTTCTTTCCAGATAGTGTTGATTTTTTTTGGACCGATGCCTTTAATATTTAGCATTTCTATGACACCGGGAGGCGTCAAAAAAATTATTTCTTCAAGGCTTTTTAAATGCCCTGTTTGGAGCAATTCTGTGATTTTTTGGGCAGATGATGATCCGATTCCTTTAAGTTCAGCAATTTTTCCCGGCTCAATATCTTTCAATTGAACGCTTAATTTTTCAATTGCGAATGCTGCTGAAGCATATGATTTTGATTTAAAACTATTCTCTCCATGTATGTCCATCAACTTTGATAACA